>JBKJMK010000209.1:0-11032 GCA_046596005.1 Usitatibacteraceae bacterium
GAAGTGAACATTGATGCCGGGGCGGTGACCATCATATTTGGCAATAACGTCAATGCCGCAGCCCGGGGTTTGCGGTTAACGTTACGCCCGGCGATTGTTAAAGATGCACCGACGGTGCCGATAGCGTGGTTGTGCAATAACGCGGCGGTACCGCAAGGCATGACGGTGATGGGCGACAACCGGTCCAATATTCCAGGGAAATGGCTACCGATCGAATGTCGCGGGTGAGCTAATGTGCATTAACAGGCCGGTACCAAACCTTACGGCGGGACCGGCCTGATCTGAACGGCGCGCTACTTACAGTTTGGTTGGTTCAGCCGGTGGTACAACTGGCACTGGTGCAGGTATTACCGGCGGCTCTTCGATGATCGGAGGCGTCGGTGCGGGTGTCGGTAATGGTGTCGGCGGAATTTCCAGAGGCGTCGGCATTACCTGATTGCGACGAGCGCTTGGCACTGGTGTTACGCTTTTTGTCGACGCAGATGCAGCTTTCGCCGGCACAGTACCCTTGACCTTCACTGAATTCGCTGCATTGCTGCTTTCAGGGACTTGGCCAACCGGTGGCGTGGGAATTGTCTCCATAGATCTGGCCAGCGGTTTCACGGGGTCGACCGACGAACTGCTTACTGCCGTTGCAGGCGCAGTAGCGGCTGGAACGGTGGATGTTGGCACCCGGGCGCTGGAGCTTACTGCGGCGATGTGAGTTTTCTCTGCGCTGTCATCCGAATACTGATACGCGCCAAAAGCGGCAGCGACGACCCCGGCGAGTGCCAGCGCTGCCAATAACAGCGGGCGCTTGGATTTTCCTGAAAAACTTCCACCGTAGCTTCCGTGCACCAGTCTGAAATCATCAAGCTTCCCTGGCAACGGACTTGTTGTTTCGTAGCCGAATCGCGGTGGACTCATTTGAGCGGTTTGCATATAGTTTCCTTTTACGCTAGTGGTCAGTTACCACAACAAAATTGTAAGTTTTGTAGCGCGCGCAGCTTGTAAGTCGCTCGCCCCTAGGCTTGTAGGAGTATGTCCCGACAAAAAGTCCCGTCTGCGCAACGCGCCGTCGCGTCCGGCGGTAAAATTGCAACTCCCATCGTTAGCGAGACCGCCATGACTGCACGCGACGCCATTGCTGCTTTCAACACAATCAATACCGACAAATTGCTCGACGATATTTCCCGTCAATGGGACGATGACATTGTTGCGCAACTCATCGAGTACGTGAAGTTGCCAGCAAAGTCCCCCGGGTTTGATCACGATTGGGCCAGGCATGGTTTTCTGGATGCTGCCATCGAGCAGGCGCGAAAATGGGTGTTGGCACAAAATGTAGCCGGCCTTACGCTGGAAGTAGTGCGCGTCGGCGACCGCACACCGGTGTTGTTCTTCGATATTCCGGCGACTGGCGGCGTTGATCCGAGCCAGACTATTCTCTTGTATGGCCATCTCGACAAGCAACCAGAAATGACGGGATGGCGCGCAGGTCTTGGCCCGTGGGTGCCGGTATATGAAGATGGAAAGCTTTACGGCCGCGGCAGTGCTGATGATGGTTACGCGGTATTTGCCGCACTTTCGGCAATCATGGCGCTGGACAAACAGGGTGTGGCGCGTCCGCATTGCGTCGGCATCATTGAGACTTGTGAGGAAAGTGGCAGCGTCGATCTGCCTTTCTACCTCGAAATGTTTACCGCGCGTCTTGGTGCCGTAAAGCTGGTGATTGCGCTTGATTCCGGTGCCGGTAATTACGATCAGATGTGGGTCACTACATCGCTGCGCGGACTCGTTAACGGCACGCTTACGGTGAATGTGCTGACCGAGGGCGTGCACTCGGGCGATGCGGGCGGTGTGGTGCCGTCGTCGTTTCGGGTGGCGCGGCTATTGCTGGATCGTATCGATGATTCGCGCACCGGCGTGGTGAAGCCAGGTGCGTTCAATTGCGAGATTCCGGCAGAACGCGTGACGCAGGCAAAACAGGCTGCGGATATTCTCGGCGAATCAATGTGGACGCGTTTCCCGTGGGATAGCTGCTGCGATGACGGCGGCAAATTTGTCTTCGTCCAGCCGATGACGAAGGATCCAGTTGAATTGATTCTGAACCGCACCTGGCGCGCTGCACTCGCAGTGACCGGTGCGGATGGCCTGCCCGGCATCGAAGCGGGTGGCAATGTGCAGCGGCCATTCACGTCGCTAAAGCTTTCATTGCGCTTGCCACCGCTGATCGATGGGTCGGTCGCGGCAGCGAATTTGAAGCAGACACTTGAAAATGATCCGCCATATTCCGCGCACGTTACATATACCTGTGAGCAAGCGGCGACCGGCTGGAATGCACCGCCCATCGCACCGTGGTTGTCTGCGGTGCTGGATGTCGCGTCGCATACTTTCCATGGCAAACCGGCTGCCTACCTGGGTGAGGGCGGCACCATTCCCTTCATGGCCATGCTGGGCGTGAAATTTCCCAACGCGCAGATGCTCATTACCGGTGTGCTCGGACCGAAATCCAACGCGCACGGCCCGAATGAATTTTTGCATGTGCCGTATGCGAAGAAACTCACCGCGGCGGTGGCGATGGTGCTGGCGGGAGCGTGCTAGCAGCCCTTGGCGGTGGGATCATTTTTTTCGGCGGGGCTACTGGTTGAATTCAATACTTGAAAATCCGCCAACGACACTCACCACCGCGCGTCTCGTGTTGCGCAGGTTCACGCCTGACGATGCCGGCACCCTGTTTAATATATTTTCGAATCCCGAAGTGATGCGCTTTTGGAGTTCCCCGCCGTTCACGAAACTGGCCGAAGCCGAGAAGAAAATCGAGGACGCGCTCGAACACTACACCGCAGGTACCGCTTATCCGTTGGCGGTGATGCGCGTCGACGGCGGGGACGTTATTGGCAACTGCACCTTGTGGAATTTCCATCGGCAGAACCGCCGCGCAGAGGTTGGCTACGTGCTGGCACGACCGTTCTGGGGGCACGGCTACATGCACGAGGCGATGGGGGCAATGATCGATTATGCGTTTTGCAAAATGCAGCTACACCGTCTTGAGGCAGACATCGATCCGCGCAATGTGGCATCGGCAAAAATCCTTGAGCGGCTCGGTTTCCAGAAGGAGGGACTTCTGCGTGAACGCTGGATCGTCGATGGTGAAGTGTCCAATAGTGCGCTCTATGGATTGCTGGCGGCAGAGTGGAAACATGCGCAATCAATTTCAACTTGAGCACGCGTGCACTTGATTATTTCGTGTGCGCCTATTGCCCCTAACGGATTGTTCCCATTCGATACTGGTGACATTTCCCATCGTGTGCAGTGCCAACCCTGGTTAGTGGCTAAATGTGACCAGCCTGGCTATAAGACATATCGCGCCAAATCTTCACTCTTGGCGAGTTCGTCTAATTTTTTGTTGACGTATTCAGGTGATACCTCGAACGCTGCACCTTGAGAAGCGGTATCGAAAGATACCTCTTCGAGCAATTTTTCCATCACCGTGTACAAACGCCGCGCGCCGATATTCTCGGTTGTCTCGTTGACCGAAAAGGCGATTTCGGCGATGCGCTTTACCGTCTCGGCAGAGAAGGATAATTGCACACCTTCGGTTTTCAGCAAGGCCTGATATTGCTTGGTGAGGCAGGCATCTGTTTTGGTAAGAATAGCTTCGAAATCGTCCACGGAAAGTGACGAAAGCTCTACGCGAATCGGTAACCGGCCCTGTAATTCGGGGATGAGGTCGGATGGTCTGGCGAGATGAAATGCACCTGATGCGATGAAGAGGATGTGATCGGTTTTCACCATGCCGAATTTGGTGGAAATGGTGGTGCCCTCGATCAGCGGCAGCAGATCCCGCTGCACACCCTGGCGCGAGACATCCGCACCCTGGGTTTCCGATCGGCTGGCAATTTTGTCGATCTCGTCGATGAAAACAATGCCGTTCTGCTCAATATTTTTCAGCGCCGCAATCTTGGTTTCGTCATCGTTGACGAGCTTCATGGCTTCCTCGTCAGTGAGAAGCCTTAGAGCCTCTTTGACGGCGAGCTTGCGGGTTTTCTTGCGCGTGCTGCCCATATTGTGAAACATGCCCTGAATCTGCTGGGTCAGTTCTTCCATCCCGGGCGGACCAAAGATTTCCATATTGCCGGAAACTGCGGCGACTTCAATTTCAATTTCGCGATCATCAAGCTTGCCTTCACGCAGCATCTTGCGGAACTTCTGGCGCGTGGTGTGCTCTTTTTTCGTTGTGCCTGCGGTGGCATCGGCAGTGACATCGCCGTCCTTGGCGTCGCCGTAGAAATCAAAGCTGCGGGCTTCCGGGAGCAGCGCATCGAGCACACGCTCCTCGGCATGGTCCTGAGCCAGGTGACGAACCTTTTGTGCTTCCTGCTCGCGCGCCTGCTTGACGGCGATTTCGGCGAGATCACGTATGATCGAATCGACATCCCGACCGACGTACCCGACTTCGGTGAACTTGGTTGCCTCGACTTTGAGGAAGGGCGCGTTCGCGAGCTTGGCCAAGCGCCGCGCGATCTCGGTCTTGCCGACGCCGGTCGGCCCGATCATCAAAATATTTTTCGGGGTGATCTCGGTCCTTAGTGGCTCTGGCACCTGCATACGTCGCCAGCGGTTACGCAACGCAATGGCTACTGCGCGCTTGGCAGCGGATTGGCCGACGATGTGTTTGTCCAGTTCGGAAACGATTTCTTTAGGCGTCATCATGTTCGGTGAGGGGGATTCAAATTTGCGTCAAGAAAAAATGTACAGGCTCGGCAAGGCGAATCTGTAATCGAGCATTGTTGAGTTACGCAGTGTGGCGTTTAATCAAGCCTGCACAAGGTCATTCAAGCACTTCGATCGTGTGATTCTGGTTGGTGTAAATACACAGATCGCCCGCGATTGTCAGCGATTTCTTGACGATATCAGCGGGGCTGAAATCGGTGTTTTGCAATAGTGCAATCGCTGCGGCGTGCGCATAGGCGCCACCGGAGCCGATCGCGAGCAGGCCAAGTTCCGGTTCCAGCACATCGCCCGTGCCGGTGATGATGAGCGAGCTAGTACTGTCCGCCACCGTCAGCATCGCTTCAAGGCGACGGAGGATACGGTCGGTGCGCCAGTCTTTGGCGAGCTCAATGGCTGAGCGCATGAGATGGCCCTGATGTTTATCGAGCTTGGATTCAAACCGCTCGAACAACGTGAACGCATCCGCCGTGGCACCAGCGAATCCGGCGAGTACCTGATCTTTGTAAAGCCGCCGCACTTTGCGCGCGGTTGCCTTCACAATAATATTGCCGAGCGTAACCTGCCCGTCGCCGCCCATCGCGACCTTGGCGCCACGCCGGGCTGAGAGAATCGTGGTGCCGTGAAATTGTTCAGTTTGCATGCAATGGTGCGCGGTAGATTAGTGTGGAAAGCCAAACCCGGGGATAGACGGGGTGCTTCAGACATTTTCTGCCTGGAGCCCGCACGGGTGCTAGCGTCAGGCTGGTTTTCTGCGCATGAGAATTGCGTATTTTGACATGCCGAAAACTTCCAGCAGTGCTGCCACCAACTCATTCAGATTGGAGAGAATGACGCGTTTTTGCGCGAGTTGAATTGCGCGAATAGACTCAAAAAACTGGCCCGCCACGGCAAAATCGATCCGCAACAAGCCACTGGTGTCGATCAACACTTCCTGGCGGGATGCAGCAAACAGTGACAACTGCTGCAGCATCTCTTTGCTGTTTTGACCGACCACACCGTTTAATGGAAAACCCACTGGCGGTGTTGTGTCCACGTCCTTACTGAGAGATGGCGTGATTTCATCCGCACTGTTCACGCGCAAGACAACTTCCCATGGCGGCGGCGAAATTTCGAAGGCGATCGCGTATTCAAGTCCCAGTTCTTCATAGGCACTCATGCGTCCGTCGAGAATGGTCAATTCGAAAAGCAAAGACCACCAGCCCTGAGTGCTGGAAATATCGGCACCACCGGCTTCGTTGATGCTGGCCCTTAGCGCGGCGGCAAAAGCATCAAGCCCATTAAACCAGAGCACAATCTTGGCCCGGCGAAGACGCTGCAACACGATCGAGAAAAGCTCAGCCTCCTCGGCCAGAATGGTTTTGACCTTGCTGAACTCGATGCGGCATGAGCCTACGTCTTTAGCGAAAGCTTCGAAGCGATCGATCTCCGAGACCAGTACGTCATCGGCATCGGGCGTCATCACGAACAGATCCTTTTGTTCACGCTTTTCTTTGCGGCGCGGATCGGTACTCCCCGTTTCCGCTGCCCAGGCGGGCGGCGAGCGTTCGAATTTCACCGTGAAGAGCATCGATAGCGTGTCGAACTCATTTCGATTGTGGGTAAGTTGGTAGAGATCGAACAACATCAGCCAGGTTCGGATACTCGCTTTGCCCTCATCGGTCTTCATGTGCTCTTTGAGGGTTTCTCTCGCAGCGTCTGGATAGTCCGCCGCATACAGGATGGCGGCTTCGTAAATGACTGGATAATTGGTGGTATCGGGGGACAACTGTTCGCTGGAAAATACGTTGGACGCGTGCATCAGCGCCTTTGCCGAGAACGTTCCCGTTGCCGAAGTGGGCCGCGACGTTTGTCCGGGCTTGGTGGGCGCAGCCATCGTCAGAGCTTGACCGCTTCAGCGTTGGTCAGCCGGTAAAACAAGTACTGATCGTTTACCAACTCCAGCTTGCCGGAAAGCACGATCGGTTCCCACGGCGAATAATCCACCGGATTCTTCGCGATGACTTCGATCATCGAGTCCGGCCCCTGATCCACGCAAAACGGGCAGTGCGAAGGCAAGGGTGAAATCAGGAAGTGTTTTTGCTTTGCGCTTGTTGAAAGCGGCAGCACGAAGCCGTAAATTTTGACATCCGTATTATCGAGCGCTTTCACCTGCGCGCTGAACTCGGGCCGCATCGCGGCAGCTTTTGCCGCCTTTTGATTGCCTTCGACCAGCTTTACCTGGCGTAGAAGTTGCCAGGGGATCGTGCCGGGAGGAAGTGGATCTTTGCCGATGAAACTCAATAACTGTTCGTCGGCAATTTTACCTGGCGGGTTGACGGCGTCAGCGAAACTGGCATGAGTGGCGAAAACAAAAAGCAGCACTGGCGCAACGAGCAGCGCGCTCGCGCGGCAAAGTTTCAGAAAAGGAAGACGGGTTATTTGCATCAAGATACCTTCAAATTGCTTTTTTCATGCGTCACCGAAACATCAAACAGCGTTGGATCAGGCGCGACTCAATAATTCAGGCATCGCATTCCGGTATGCCCGCCAGGCGGGAAAAACTCCCGCCAGAACCGCAAGGCCCAGCGCACCGGCAGCGATCCAAAATTCTTCCGGAATCACTGTAAAGCCAGTCAGCGCGATGCGGTGGGTTTTGTCGAGTGAAGCACCAATCCATTCAGCACCTGCGTGCCCAATGCTGACCCCAAGTATAACCCCCGCTACGCCGAGTGCGAAGCCTTGGGCAACGATGGTCAGAAACACAGTGGCTCGACTCGCGCCCAGGACGCGCAACAACGCCAGATCAGTACGACGTTCATCAAGTGCGTTCATGAGTCCGACAAAAATACCGAGCGCTGCACACAACATCATGATGATCGCAAAACCCTTTAGTGCGGTGATACCAAAGCCTAAAAGATTGAAAAGGCGCGCGATTTCCATCGCGGGCGAGGCTGCCTGCAATCCAGAGCTTGCATTGACCATGCGCGGGAACGACGCGGCCGCCAATGGGGTTGCGTACTGGACAAGATAGGCGGTCACTGCCTTGTTTTTTTCCTGATCGACGTTATCGTGATTGTTCCGGGTGTTTATTTTTTGGTCTGCATCCGGTTTTTCGGTATGTTCGTGCACCATCCACACGCTTTCGACTGAGGTGAGGATCACCCGGTCAATGACTGATCCAGTGGACTTTAGAACACCAACGACCTTGTATGGGTGGTCGGCATGGTTGCCACCGTCGGTCAAGCCGTGCGCACTTGCAAACGCCGCGTTCGGAACGAGACCCGTTATTCGCGCCACCTCTGCACCGATCACTGCCTCCAGCGGTGAATTCCACATTCGCCCACTCTGCAGTGACGCACCGTAGAGTTCAACGTAGGCAGGACTGGTACCGACGATTCGAAATGTCTTGAAGCTATCGCCCAGCGCTAGTGGAATCGCCTGCTTCACAGCAGGGTTTGCGGTGACACGTTCGACCTCGGCAACGGATATGTTTCCGGTAGGAATATCGATGTGAAAAACAGTCGAGAGAACGATTTGAAGCGGGCTGCCCTTTGCACCGATGACCAAATCAATGCCGGTAGCATCCCGATCCATGCTTTTTTCGGCTTGAGAGAGGGTCAGCGAGAGCGCGATAATGGTGCCAACGCCAAGACCAAGCAACACAATATTGAGCAACGTTGCCAGTGGTTTCTCGCGCAGATAGGCAAGCGCCAGCGGGAAGGCAGTCGATACGGCTGTCAATCGTGTTGTCATGGCTGCATTTCAAGCGCAACCACACGCGGGAAGCGGGACTTGATTCGCTGGTCGTGGGTGGCAACGATCAGTGTCGCGCCATGTACGCTGGCTTGCTCGAACAATAAATCGATTGCAGCCAGGCAATTTGCGTCGTCGAGCGCGGAGGTTGGTTCGTCCGCCAGAATTAATGCCGGGCGGTTGACGACCGCACGCGCAATTGCAACGCGTTGCGCCTCGCCTTGCGATAGTTCGCGCGGATACCGTTGAAGCTTGTCGGCGATGCCGAGCCTTTCCAGTGCATTCAAAATGCACACATTATCGATGGCGACATCAGCGAGTTGTTGCGCCAAGCGCAGATTTTTATGAATTGTCAGCGCGGAAATCAGGTGTAGCCGCTGCATTACCAGGCCGATGTGCTTTCCCCGGAAGCGATCACGTTCACTGGTGGAAAGTTTGCCGAGCGCGGTGTCATTGATGCGGATCTGCCCTGTCAGCGGCTCGGCGATACCGGCAATGACGTTTAGCAATGTGGTCTTGCCGCAACCTGAGGGCCCGAGCAGCAACGTGTGCTCGCCTTTCGCAATCTGCAAGGACGGAAGAGCGACAACGGTTCTGAGTCCGTACCCCGCCCTGAGATCGCGGATGTCAACAACCATCTATTTTATTTCGACGACCGACCTGGCGGCATCGGCCACGCAGTAGGCCAGGCCCTCGACGAAAATTCGCTTGGGGAGATTGCGTCCGATGAATACCATTTTTGTTTCGCGTGGTTCGTCTTTCAGCCAGGGTTTACCGGGGCTGCCGCCCATGGTCATATGCACGCCCTGGAAAATCATGCGACTGGCCTCCCCTTCAATGTTCAGGACACCCTTGTAGCGAAGCATGTCGTTACCGTAGGTCTGGATCAGTAGTGACAGAAAGGCCTCAATTTTTTCCATGTCCATCGCGCGGGCAGAGGTAAAAACAAAAGACTGGATGTCGTCGTCGTGATGATGATGGTCCTCTTTTAGAAAATCCGGATCGATATCGAGCACGGAGTTCAAGTTAAAACCACGCACATCGAGAATCTTCTTGATGTCGGTCTCGCCAAAATGCACGCGCTCGTAGGTTGCGCGGGGATTCATGCGCTTCATGCGACTCAACAGTTTTTGGGTTTCTTCCTCGGCGGCGAGATCAGACTTGGAAATGAGAATGCGGTCAGCAAAGCCGATCTGCTCACGCGCCTGTTCGTTGCTATCGAGTTGTTGTTGCGCGTGTTTGGCGTCCACCACGGTGATGATCGCATCGAGCACGTATTCCGCGTGGATAGCGTCGTCCATAAAGAAAGTTTGTGCCACTGGGCCAGGATCGGCCATGCCGGTCGTCTCAATAATGACGCGGTCAAATTTTAGCTTTCCACTTCTTTTCTTCTCGGCAAGCTCGCCAAGTATCCGCACCAGATCGCCGCGCACCGTGCAGCAGATGCAGCCGTTGTTCATTTCAACGATTTGCTCTTCCCTGTTCTGGACCAGAATCTCATTGTCGATGCCAGCCTCGCCGAATTCGTTTTCGATGACGGCAATTTTTTCTCCGTGGCGCTCAGTGAGAATGCGGTTGAGCAGCGTGGTTTTACCTGCGCCTAAAAAACCGGTGAGGATCGTCGTGGGAATGGGTTCATGTTTCGTTTTCATATTCGAGGGCATTCCAACTATGTTCAGGCGGGCAGGGTTTCGGCCATGAAACTGGCCAGCGTTTGGCGAACCAATGCTTCGTCGAGGTCGCGGGTGATAAAGACCAATTGGGTGCGGTGGTCAGCATTCGGCCACGCGGACAGCGTTGCCACAGGGTAGATCGTGTGTTGCACTGCGTGAATGACGCGGGGTAATGGCTCGTCCGCAACATTGACGATGCCTTTGATTCGCAGCAGATTGTCGCCTTGATACGAAGTTAATAGCTCAAGCGCATCGACCAATGCCTGCCAAACGACAGGTTCGGTAAATGAGACGACAAAGGCGCGAATTCGGTCGTCGTGGCGCGACGCTACGGCGCGGGACCGCACCAAGCCCGGCGATGGCGGTAGCGGGGTGTAGGCAGCCGCACGCAGCCAGTTCTGCACGTCGGGTGTTTTGCGCGCGGGTTGATAGAGTCCGGTGTCGAACAGTTTTTCGGGCGCGATTTCGCCAAGAATTGACTCAACCACATCAGCACCCGGATTGAGTGCAAGGAGGCGGGCTTTGAGGCGATCAATTTGTTCCCGTGTTGCAGTATCCACTTTGGTCAGCACGATACGGTCTGCCACCGCTGCCTGCTTCACCGATTCAAAATGATCGTTCAACTGTTGTTCACCATGTACCGCGTCGACGGTGGTGACAATGCCGGAAAAAGAATAGCGCGCGGCGACCAACGGCATTTCGATGAGTGTATGCATGATCGGCGCGGGATCAGCCAGGCCCGTCGTTTCAATAATGACGCGCTTGAAATCGGGGATCTCATTGTTCGCCCGCTTGAAATAAAGATCGCGCAGTGCCTGCACCATGTCACCAGCAACCGAGCAGCAAATGCAGCCATTCGACATGACCATGATGTTTTCGCTCGCCTCGCGCACCAGCAGATGGTCGATCGACAC
>JBKJMK010000281.1:0-2817 GCA_046596005.1 Usitatibacteraceae bacterium
ATCCGGATTAAACCTGCTCGCACAGGACATTGTCGAGCCAATCGTTTACAGCACAGCGTCGCTTACGCAGCGGCAAGTGCAAACGATGACAACATTCCGCACCATCAGGCTGGAAGGTGCGGTGCAGTGGTAAATGTGGGTTGAAGTTACGTTGGCCTGCGCGCCGAAATAATGCGTGTATTCACGCCAATAAAATTGCACCCACCAGATAAACGCGCATACTTAATTTTTACAAGCACTACGAAGGGGTCAAAGTGAGGTTGGTTGCGAATTCCGGATACGGACGATAGCAGGATAATCCTGTTATTGGAGGACTACGGTACCAACACCGCTCCCGCCCGTGCCTTCACCGTCAAAATATCGACGGCACTAATCGCGCCGTTGCTGTTTAGGTCGAACGTGAAGTTTGTCGCGTCCGTCGTCTGACCCGAGCGCGCTTTCACGCCGCTGACGTCGATCGCATCCACCGTGCGCGAATTGTTTACGTCTCCAACCAGAAAGCCGATCGATACGGACGCGGCCACGTTGCCGTTCACGCCGGTGAGCGAAATCGTTGCGCGGTTCCTGTCGGCGATGCCGCTCAGGATTACCGACAGGCTGTTGCCCGCGAAGATCACCGGTGGCGAGACCGCGAGGGATGTGCCGCTGCCATCCACGGCCGTTGCCGCGCCGGGTGTCGTAATGGGACCATCGAACTGGAAGAGAATCTCGTGGCCCAGGCCGATGGCGCGCGACTCGACCGTCACCGCGCCGTGGATCGGTGCGAGGCGGTCAACCGGAAGATCGAAAGTTCCCTCAGCGCCATGGATCTTGCGCGATTGAACAGCGCTCAAATTAACCGGGACGACGACGACCACATCGACCGGCGAGAATCGATAATTGTTCGATGAGTTGTCGCCCACCTGGCCAGCGAAATTCGCGCCCCAGCATTTGACGCCGCCACCGATCATCAGCGCGCAAGTGTGTTGTTCTCCTGCGGTAATTGCGCTCACGCCGGCGAGCGGCGGCATGCCGGGTGCGGTGAGAACGTCGACCGGTGTCGCGCGACTGCGGGGCGAATTGCTTCCCTCGCCCAACTGTCCGCTGGTATTGAATCCCCAGCATTTGACGCCGCCAACATTGGTCAATGCACATACGTGGTTGTTACCGGTTGCAATCGCGTTCACGCCGCCAAGCGGTGGCAACGAGTCCCCTGAGAGCACGCTAACCGGTACGTTGCTGGAAAATATAGCCAAATTGTTGCCCAGTTGGCCGACGCTATTGTCTCCCCAGCAAAGTACGCCGCCGTTCTTCACCGCACAACTGCTGGAGAAATTCACGACCATCGCGCTCGCACCTGTCAGTGCTGGCATGGACTGCGCCGAAACCACGTCGAGCGGGACCAGCGATGAATTTGGCGGAAAGCCGATGCCCAACTGGCCTGCATTGTTTTGTCCCCAACACTTGATGCCGCCGCCGTTCATCAGCGCGCAACTGTGGCTGTTGTACGTTGCGATTGCGGCAACACCTGACAGAAGACCAAAGACATTGACCGGTATCAGGGCCGAGGAGGAGGTGCCGTCACCCAATTGACCCACACCGTTTGCGCCCCAACATTCGGCAGCGCCGCCGGTGGTCACCGCACAGGTGGTCAACAGCCCGGCGGCAATGGCAGCTACGCCTGAGGTCAGTCCCGACACGTCGGCAGGTGTGAATCGGATAGGCGAGGTGCCATTGTCGCCAAGCTGACCGTTTTGATTGAGTCCCCAGCATTTCACCCCGCCGCTCGCCGTGAGCGCGCAGGTGTGGATGCCGCCGGCCGCGATGGCGATGACGCCGGAACCAAGACCCGTGACATCCACCGGCGTGCTGCTGCCAAATTGCGACAGGCTGACACCCAACTGGCCGTATTGATTGCTGCCCCAGCACTTGACACCGCCGCTGTTGGTCAGCGCACAGGTGTGGAAGCTGCCCGCAGAAATCTTGACGATACCGGTGAGCGGCGTCTGTGCAATGCTGTTGCCGCTGACACAGCAAAACATCAGCGCCGACAATAGCGCCGCCGCGCGCGGCGGCATGGTCAATAATCGTTTGCTCTTCGAAGTCATTTTTGCTCTCGTTAAACCAAGCACTGGCGCGCCTTCCAGACCGAAAAACTTCTGATAGCCTCGCCAGTTCTGGAGTTTTGCAATTTTTCAATATGCGAAACCGGATACCTTACGGCACCAATACCAACCCCGACCGCGCTTTCACCGCCAAAATATCGGACACATTATTGAGTATTACATAGCCGTATGACATTAAAACAGTTCAGTCTGAGACCAGCAAGCCGCGATGATGGAGGATCGGCGTTGCGCGGATTTGAGTTTGGTGCGCGCACCCAGATGCAACTCATCGAGGGTGTCGGGGCAGAAGTTGGCCAGCGTGACGCTTGAGCCAGGCTCACAGCACCGAGGGTGCAGAGTCAAAGGGGCTCTGAGGTTTCCCCACAAATAACTTTTGTCAATCAAACAGGTGGGGCGTAGTCTTCACGTCAAAACGAGGTCTGCAATGGCCTGATCTTTTTCCTTGTTAGCGACCAAGCAAACAAGCAGAACAAGCCATGCAGACCCCAAGTAATGGTATCGCAACTGCTGCAATGTTGCGCGCCGTTTATGCACGCTGCCCGCTGGCGGGCATTGCACGATGTTGAAGCAGCACAGGCGCAACAACTTGAATTGCAACTGACGAGCAACAACATCAAAAATCGCAAAACGATTTCGGTGATGACGCTCGCGACGCGCGTGATCGAGAGGCCGGATTTATTGAGAAAGATTGCTGATGCTTGGCCCTACATTT
>JBKJMK010000300.1:0-3807 GCA_046596005.1 Usitatibacteraceae bacterium
GTCTAGCGCGGCGGATGCTTTGGTCACGGGGTTTTTGGATTCGGTAACGCGAAACGCGTTTTGAGATCACATTCTAACCGAGGTGCTCAAGTAAGACTTCGGCGAAGTTCCGCGCCAAGTAGGTGCAGGTCGCAAAAGCCGTGCGACATTTTGGTGCTCACCGTTGTTGCATCTCCGCGAATATATGCAAAATCAATGAGTTAAAACCAATGCAAGAGTGGCATGCAACCTGCTAATAAGCTCACAGACGCAAGTTTCTACAACCACCACCAGAGGGTCCGTGATGAAAAAGATTGCTCCACGCTTAGCGACTGTTACTTTGGCCACACTGTTATCTCTGCCCTTCGCCGTAACCCATGTACATGCGCAAGCGACACCTGCCGCTGCAGCTGCTGAACCGGAAAATACCCTGGTGCCAAAGATCTCGGTTTACACAGAATACGAATACCGCGGCATTGCACAAACGGCCGAGAAACCCGCACTCCAGTTCAACCTGGATTACACGCACACCAGCGGCTTCTACCTTGGTACGTTTATCACCAACATCAAGTGGTTAAAAGAAGCCGCAAAGGTCGGCGGGTTTTCGACCAATGCGAACCTTGAAGTGGATATCTTCGGCGGTTACAAATTCGAGATCGTCAAAGACATTACCCTCGATGTCGGTTACCTGCGTTACGAATACCCTTCCAGTAAAGCCTTCAACCCATCGCCGAATACCGATGAGGTTTACATCGGCGTCTCGTCGGGCGCTTTCAGCGCCAAATACTCGCACTCGACCAGTAATCTGTTCGGTTTCGCCAACAGCAAGAACTCGTCGTTCACCGAACTCAATTGGTCCCAGGAAGTGTTACCCAAATTGACCGCCAACGCGCAGATCGCGCGCCAGACTGTCAAAAACAATGGCGACTACAGCTACACCGTCTATAAACTCGGCGCGACCTACGATTTTGGCGAGGGATGGGCGGCAGGCGGTTATGTAAAGGACACCAACGCAAAAGAGAGGTTTTACACGGTGAATGGCAAGGACTTGGGCAAGGCGCGCCTGGTCGCATTCGTTTCCAAATCGTTCTAAGGGGGAGTAGCCAATATGAAACTTGTCACCGCCATCATCAAGCCGTTCAAACTTGACGAAGTGCGCGAAGCGTTGTCCGCCATCGGCGTGCAAGGCATCACCGTCACGGAAGTCAAAGGCTTTGGGCGTCAGAAAGGCCACACCGAACTTTATCGCGGTGCCGAATACGTTGTCGACTTTTTGCCCAAGGTAAAGATTGAAGCGGCAATCAAGGACGAGTTGGTCGAACAAGTCATTGAAGCAATCGAAAAATCCGCGAACACCGGCAAGATTGGCGACGGCAAGATTTTTGTCTTCAGCCTCGAGCAGGTTGTTCGCATTCGCACCGGGGAAACCGGCGCGGACGCACTCTAAGCCAAGGGGCCCATAAAATGAAAAAACTATTTATCTCGCTTGCGCTCATCAGCGGCATTTTTCTGACAGGCGCGGTACAGGCGCAAGACAAGAAAATTGACCCGGCACCCGCTGCGGCGGCGGTTCCTGCAAGTGCGCCTGCGGTCGCAACGCCGGCAGTTGCAATGCCTGCGCCGGTCGCGGCGGCGGCTCCTGCCGCAGCACCTGCCGCACCGGTCCCGAACAAGGGCGATGTGGCGTGGATGCTGGTATCCACTGCACTCGTCCTGTTGATGAGCGTGCCGGCACTGGCGCTGTTCTACGGTGGTCTCGTACGTTCCAAAAATATGCTGTCGGTATTGATGCAGGTGTTCGTGACGTTTTCGCTGATCTCGGTGCTCTGGGTGGTTTACGGCTACAGTTTTGCATTCACCGAAGGCAACGCGTTTTTTGGCGGAACTGATCGGTTATTCTTTAAAGGCATCGCCGACCTCGCTAAAGGCGAATTCGCGATGGCGGCAACCTTCAGTAAAGGTGTCGTCATCCCGGAAATGCTGTTTGCCGCGTTCCAATGTACGTTCGCCGCAATCACCTGCTGCCTGATTCTGGGTTCCGTTGCAGAACGCATGAAATTCTCCGCGGTATTGCTGTTCATGGTGTTGTGGTTCACGTTTGCTTATCTGCCAATGGCGCACATGGTCTGGTTCTGGATGGGCCCGGATGCGTACACCGATCCCAAGCTGGTCGATGGATTGAACGCAAAAGCCGGCTATCTCTGGCAAATGGGAGCGCTCGATTTCGCCGGCGGCACGGTGGTACACATCAATGCGGGTGTGGCAGGTTTGGTTGCTGCTTATTTCCTTGGCAAGCGCATCGGCTTTGGCAAAGAAGCGCTCACACCGCACAGCCTGACGATGACCATGATCGGCGCATCACTGTTGTGGTTCGGCTGGTTCGGCTTTAATGCTGGCTCCGCACTCGAGGCTGGCAACTCCGCCGTACTCGCCTTCATGAATACCTTCCTCGCGACTGCCTGTGCGGTGTTGTCATGGACGATGGCTGAATGGCTGCTCAAAGGCAAGCCCTCGATGCTCGGTGCCGCCTCTGGTGCTGTGGCGGGCCTGGTTGCGATCACGCCTGCGGCGGGTAACGTGGGCATCCCCGGTGCGTTCGTGATCGGCATTGCTGCAGGCGCGGTATGCCTCTGGGGTGTGACGGGCCTGAAGCGTTTGCTGAAAGTCGATGATTCACTCGACGTATTCGGCGTACATGCAGTTGGCGGCATTCTAGGCGCCTTGCTCACGGGCGTATTCGTGTCACCCGATCTGGGCGGCCCGGGCTTCGTGACGGACTGGGTCAAAGCAACGACCGGCTTTACGTCGATCGGTGAACAACTGCTGATACAGGCTAAAGCGGTTGGTATCGCGGTGGTTTGGTCCGGCGTGGTTGCAGCGGGATCGCTGTTTATTGTGAAAATGGTGGTTGGTCTTCGTGTTCCGGAAGATGAAGAACGCGAAGGTCTGGACATCACCTCACACGGTGAGACGGCGTACAACTAGGCCCTACTGTCTCGACCTGGTTTAGATGATTGGGGCACCTTCGGGTGCCCCTTTTCGCTGACCATGATTCCCAACAGTTGAAAACTCCGGTTGCATCCCGATCTTTGAACGGCAGGCTAGGCAGGCTTTGCTCAAAATGGCGGCCAAGGCTATACTGTCAGGCCGTTTACAGGATATGTTTTTGTTATGAATCAACGAGATCCCCACTTGCCACTCACCGCGCCCCTTCTGGCCGAGATCCCCGATGTGCAAGGCATGGTCGATACCCGCGAAATCGCCATCGACCGGGTGGGCATCAAGGCGTTGCGTCATCCCATCCGTGTTTTAGGCAATGACGGCCAGGTCAAGCACACGGTAGCGACCTTTGACATGACAGTACGTCTGGCGCAGGACGTCAAGGGCACGCATATGTCGCGGTTCGTGGAAATTCTGGAAAGCAACGATGAGGCGTTATCCGCGTCCACTTTTGGCGCGCTGCTCAAGCGCATGGTTGAGCGGCTCGACGTCACTGAAGGGCGTGTCCAGATTGCATTCCCTTATTTCATCGAAAAGTCGGCGCCTGTTTCAGGGGTGAAATCGCTACTGGATGTTGAAGTGTTATTGACCGGCGAAATTAGTGATGACACCATCAAAATTGTCACTAAAGTCACCGTTCCCGTCACCAGCCTTTGTCCCTGCTCCAAAGAAATTTCGGCTTATGGCGCGCACAATCAGCGTTCGCACATCAGCATCTCTGTGCGCAACGCGGCACCAATAACGATTGAAGACGTGGTACGGATCGCCGAAGATCAGGCATCAGCCGAACTGTATGGCATCCTTAAACGCCCTGACGAAAAATTCGTT
>JBKJMK010000022.1:0-4190 GCA_046596005.1 Usitatibacteraceae bacterium
TCTGCAAGTCGGCGGCCTGCTTGAACGGTGCTTCGATGACCGTGCCCCCGGTAAATTCGATCGAATAGTGCAGACCTTTGGTCGCCAGGAAAGCCACGGCAAGCAAAAATGTCACCAACGAAATCACGTTAAACACCAGCGCGTGGCGCATGAACGGGATCGGCTTCTTGATTCTGAAAAACTCCATGTCGCTTCCTAACTATTCCGGGTTGTACGGGGAAACAGTACTACGCTTTTGCGGGTGTCTGGCTGACGCCTTTATGCCAGTTCACATTTCCGATCGACAATCTCACCACTTTCTTTTTGCCCCCGTAGATGAGATTCACCAGTCCACGCGAAACCATCACCGCACTGAACACCGACGTAAGAATACCGAGACAGTGCACTACGGCAAATCCGCGCACCGGACCCGAACCCCAGATCAGCAACGCGAGACCGACAATCAAGGTTGTGATATTGGAATCGATGATCGTATCCAGTGCACGATCATAGCCAGCCTGGATCGCCATTTGCGGTGACATACCGATGCGAAGCTCTTCGCGGATACGTTCATTGATCAGCACGTTTGCATCGATCGCCATGCCGAGTGCCAGCGCAATGGCGGCTACGCCTGGAAGTGTCAATGTCGCCTGCAGCATCGATAGCAGGGCAACCAGCAAAAACAGGTTGCATGCAAGGGCCACCACTGAAACTACACCAAACAGCATGTAATAGACGATCATGAAAACAGTGATAAGCGCAAAACCGAGCAGTAGTGAATTCTTGCCTTTCTCGATATTGTCCGCGCCGAGGCTGGGCCCGATCGCGCGCTCCTCAATAATTTTCATTGGTGCCGCCAGTGCGCCTGCACGCAACAGCAATGCCAGATTTTTTGCTTCTTGCGTGCTGGGCATGCCTGATATATAGAAACGGGCACCTAATTCACTGTTGATATTGGGCCAGGTTAACACCTCAGACTTATTGTCTTCAATCATGATGACCGCCATACGCTTACCAACGTTTCCGCGTGTTGTCATCGTCATCGCACGACCACCGGCTGCGTTCAATGTTACGTTCACAATCGATCCGCCCCCGCCTTCCTGACTAAAGCCCGGTTGCGCGTCGGTAATTTTGTCGCCCGTAAACGCAATGGCCTTCGATACCAGAACAGGGTAGCCTCTTTCATCAATGATTTTTTCAGTGCCAAACGGTGCCGGTTCGGTGCGATATCGCTCAAACGCATCATAGTTACGTGACGCCGCATGCTCTTCAGCGACCAAACGAACTTCGAGTGAGGCGGTGCGGCCGATAATGTCCTTCGCGCGCGCAGGATCCTGCACACCGGCAAGCTGTACCAGAATTCGCTCAGCACCTTGTTGCTGCACGATTGGTTCCGAGACACCAAGTTCATTGACACGCCTGCGCAACGCCGTGATGTTTTGCTGGATCGCGTTTTCCTGCAATTTCTTCTGTGTTTCCGGCTTCATCAGCGCCGTCAGCACAAACTCACCATTGACTTCGGTATCACGCAGTTGCAATTCGGGCAGCTGGGAATTGATTTCGGTTTGCGCTTTGAGAAGTTCAGGTTTGTCCTTGAACCTGGCTACCACCCGATCCGCTTCGCGCGAAATACCGGTGTAAAAAATCTTTTTTTCACGCAACAAAACGCGCACGTCGCCTGTGTAGCGATCGACCGCCTTATCGAGCACCGCTTTCATGTCGACCTGCATCAGGAAATGCACACCACCGCGCAAATCCAGACCGAGGTACATCGGCAGCGCGTTGATGCTGGACAGCCACGCGGGCGAATTCGAAATCAGTTGCAAGGCAACGATATAGCCGGAACCGAGCTTCGCCTGGATCGCGTCACGCCCCTTCAACTGGGCGTCGCCATCCTTGAACCGCACCTTAAGCGACTCACCCTCAATCAACACACTCGTCGCAACAATACTGGCAGCCTTCAATGCCTCTTCAATTTGCTTTTGCGTATCGGCGTCGGCCTTGTTGGTGCGCAGGCCTGATACCTGAACCGCTGGCACTTCGCCAAAAAAATTTGGCAGTGTGTAAAGAAACGCAATCACGAGGGCGACAACAATGACAGCGTATTTCCAGATCGGGTATTTGTTCATTTAGGTCCGCTAGAGCTCAAAAATGGGCTCAAAAAATTTAATTAGGAATGCCGCGTGTCAGCGTGTCACTTCGTCACGTCGTTGAAAGTGCCCTTGGGCAACAGCGTGGTTACCGCTTGGCGCTGCATGTGAATGACTTTTCCATCGGCGACTTCAAGCCCGATGTAGCCGTCACCGATCTTGGTGATGCGGCCAATGATGCCCATGGCGACAACTTCATCACCCTTTTGGAGCGCATCAAGCATCTGCTTTTGCTCTTTCGACTTCTTCATCTGCGGCCTGATCATGAGGAAGTACAACAGGATAAACATCGCAAAAATCGGCAGCATGCCGATCAGGGAATCACCGCCAGATGGCGCGGCGGCGGCTTGGGCGTAGGCATTTGTGATCATGAAATGGAGGCTCCGGGCTTATCAAACAAAGGCGCAATGAAAAAGAACCCAATCAACGTGGATAACAAAAGTCGCTGGTTGAGGCTGCTGGGATATGTAAGCTTTTTTCGATAATTCAATAGCTTAAATCGAAATCAAGCGAGTAAATCAACCTAAAATTATACCACTTCACGCCGGGCCGCTGGCCCGATCCGCATGGAATTTCGCCACAAACGCCACGAACGACTTAGCCTCAATCGCACAGCGCATCTCGCTCATCAACTGTTGGTAATAAAACAAGTTGTGGATCGTGTTGAGGCGTGCACCGAGCATTTCGTTGGTGCGCTGCAAATGGTGAAGGTAGGCGCGGGTGAAATTGCGGCAAGTGTAACAAGAGCAGTTACCATCAAGCGGACCGGTATCCGACTTAAAGCGGGCGTTGCGAATTTTGACATCGCCAAAGCGCGTGAACAACCATCCGTTACGGGCGTTACGGGTGGGCATCACGCAATCGAACATGTCGACGCCCTTGGCGACCGCCGCGACCAGATCTTCCGGCGTACCGACGCCCATCAGATAGCGGGGTTTGTTTGCGGGTAATTGTGGCGCGGTATGCGCCAACACCCTCATCATGTCCGCTTTTGGTTCACCCACTGAAAGCCCACCAATGGCGTATCCGTCAAACCCAATGTCGACCAGTGCCGCCAGCGATTCATCCCGCAAATCTTCGTACATGCCACCTTGCACAATACCGAACAGTGCATTGGGATTCTGCAACCGACCAAACTCACTCTTGCAACGTTGTGCCCAGCGCAAAGACAGTCGCATCGATTCTGCCGCCTCAATGTGCGTAGAGGGATGCGCCGTACACTCGTCAAAAATCATCACCACATCCGCGTTCAACACGCGTTGGATTCGCATTGATTCTTCCGGCGACAGAAAACACTTGTCGCCGTTGACGGGCGATTGAAATGCCACGCCCTCTTCCGTAATTTTCCTTAACTCACCAAGGCTCCAAACCTGGAACCCGCCCGAATCGGTAAGAATCGGCGCGTTCCATGCCATGAATTTGTGCAGGCCATCGTGCTTTGTGATGACCTCCAGTCCCGGCCGCAACCACAGATGAAAAGTGTTGCCAAGAACAATTTGGGCACCGATCTCGACTAGCTCGGCCGGGCTCATGCCTTTGACCGTGCCATAGGTACCGACGGGCATGAAGACCGGCGTCTCAACAACACCGTGATTCAGTGTAAGGCGACCGCGTCGCGCGGGGCCGTCGCTGACGAGCAATTGAAAATTCACAGGGTACGGAACTTATGTGGGTGAAGGGTGCGGCAGGATAAACTGAATTGCCTGACTTGCCAAATTGTGCCCCCCCTGGCGACCCACCGGATGACGAGATTAAACAAATAATCACATTCTCGTCGTTAGTTTTTGGCGACGTGAATGTTATATTAGGCATGGTTAATTCCTGTTATTTTGCACGCCTTGCCGCGCCGTCCTCCTCAACATTAATCACACCGCTCATGCATCAAAAGATTACCGCCAGTGACCTGAAGATCGGAATGTTCATCGTTGACCTTGACCGGCCATGGATAGACACACCGTTTTTACTGCAAGGATTTCTGCTCGAAGATAACGAACAGCTGCAGCAATTGCGTCAACATTGCCTGTGGGCAATGATCGACCCGCATCGTTCGGTCGGAATAAC
>JBKJMK010000310.1:0-8630 GCA_046596005.1 Usitatibacteraceae bacterium
TTTCCATCATGAGTGGTGGGACGGCACTGGCTATCCGGCCGGACTAGCCGGTGAGGATATTCCGATCGCGGCAAGAATCACAGCGCTGGCCGATGTATTCGATGCGCTTGCCCATAAGCGACCATACAAAGTCGCTTGGTCGCTGGACAGCACGATGACCGAGATAATGTCCTTGAGCGGTCGGCAATTTGACCCGAAACTTACTGACCTGTTTTTAGGGCTTGTCGGGCGGCTGCGTCGTGAGCATGTCGATCTTGACGCCTTTCTTGGCGAGGCCGCAGATGCGTCGCCGTTCCTTCAGGCTAGGAAGAAGATTAAGGAAACATTGCTCCAGTCGGTTGACGACAGAGAGCATGGTTCGGAGAGTCGGCTCAATCTGCAGCGCTAGTTGCTGGCTTAGGCCTGCTGTGAGCGTTCGCAGCAATGCGTTCGCGGCACTTTCTGTTTACTGTAGAGGCAGTTACACGCTATAATCGTGTGCTTTGCTGTCATTCGGGAAAAGTCCCTTGCGTAACCGATTTGTCATTGGTAACTGGAAGCTTAATGGCGGGCTCGCCTCCAACGCGGTACTACTGAATGCACTCAAAATTGGCGTAACCGCGAAAATCGGTGGGACTTGTGGAGTTTGCGTTCCAGCACCATATTTGGCTCAGGTTCAGTCAGCATTAAACGGGTCAAGGGTCGGCTGGGGTTCGCAGGATATCAGCCGTTTTGAATCTGGTGCTTACACAGGTGATATTTCTGCGGGCATGGTGGCGGAATTTGGCAGCCACTACACGCTGGTTGGGCATTCGGAGCGACGCGCAATTTTTGGCGACACCGATGAAGTAATTGCCGACAAGTTTGGTTTGGCGTTGAAAGCTTCGTTGACCCCAATACTTTGCGTCGGTGAGTCGCTGGCGGAGCGAGAAAGTGGCAGGACCGAAGAAGTTGTTTGGCGGCAGCTCCATGCAGTTATTGCCGTGCATGATGTAAAAAATTTGTCGAAGGCTATTTTGGCGTATGAACCGGTATGGGCGATTGGCACAGGCAAGACGGCCAGTCCTGCGCAAGCTGAGACAGTGCACGCGTATCTGCGTGACAAGGTAAGTGGGTTGGATAGGGCTACAGGCGACGATTTATCGATACTCTATGGTGGCAGCGTGAAGAAATCCAACGCAGCCGAATTATTCGGCATGCCGAATATCGATGGTGGATTGATAGGTGGGGCGTCGCTGGTCGCAGAAGAGTTTTTAGGTATCTGGAGCGCATTGTGAAACAAGCGTCCGGATTGAATGGATCGAGTTAAGGAAAAGTGCCATGTTGCTAAATGTTATTTTAACGATTCACGTGATGTTGGCGATAGCAATCGTCGTGCTGGTGTTGCTGCAACATGGCAAAGGTGCGGATATGGGTGCGGCATTTGGCACCGGTTCGGCTGGCAGTCTGTTCGGGTCATCGGGGGCTGCAAACTTTCTATCGCGCTCAACAGCGTGGTGTGCAGGATTTTTCTTTGCAACCAGCCTCGGTCTTACCTATTTCTACGCACCCAAATCCGCCAGCGGTGTGATGGGCGGCGGCGTGATGCAGACGACGCCCGCAAAAGAGGGTACCGCAGGCGCGATTCCAGTGCCCGCCGGCTCCCCAGTCGGTGTCGAGGTGCAAAAACCTGACCCGCAACAAATTCCCAAGTAATTTCGCAGTAAAATTATGTTCTGAATCAGTGCCGTCGTGGTGGAATTGGTAGACACGCTGTCTTGAGGGGGCAGTGCAGAAATGCGTAAGAGTTCGAGTCTCTTCGTCGGCACCATAAGTTGAGAAGTAATCTGCGGTGGTAGTTTCCGCGCGCCGGGATTAGGTGAAAATTGGCCACTCGCTGTAGTGGCGACAAGGTGTTCAGCTAAATGCTCGAGAATTATTTTCCCATCCTGATTTTTATTCTTGTCGGTGCCGCCATCGGCGTACTGCCGCTCATCGGCACCAAAGTGCTGACCGTCTTGCTCGGTAATGATCGCCCTTACCCGCAAAAACTCTCCCCTTACGAATGTGGCTTCGAAGCATTCGAAGATGCGCGGATGAAATTTGATGTGCGCTATTACCTCGTGGCGATTCTGTTCATTTTGTTCGATCTGGAGATCGCATTCATGTTCCCATGGGCGATTGTGTTACAAGAAATCGGCTGGTTCGGTTTCTGGGGCATGATGGTTTTTCTTGGAATCCTCCTCATCGGTTTTATCTATGAGTGGAAAAAAGGTGCGCTGGATTGGGAATAATTGCGCGAGTACCTGGCCGTGAAATGCTAAAAGCTGCATCTGAAAAAATATTTTTTGGGATGATGAGAATTCGTACCAATTTGGAGAAACCACATGCCTGAAGGCGGTGTTTCGCAACAAGGCTTTGTGACCACATCGCTCGATAGCGTGCTCAACTGGGCACGTACCGGCTCAATGTGGCCGATGACGTTTGGCCTTGCCTGCTGTGCGGTTGAGATGATGCACGCAGGTGCGTCGCGCTACGATCTTGATCGCTTCGGCATTGTATTCCGGCCCAGCCCACGCCAGTCAGATGTCATGATTGTCGCAGGAACTCTCTGCAACAAGATGGCACCCGCGCTACGTAAGGTCTACGATCAGATGGCTGAACCGCGTTGGGTGATTTCGATGGGCTCTTGTGCCAACGGAGGCGGCTACTATCACTATTCATATTCGGTAGTACGCGGCTGTGATCGCATCGTCCCGGTGGATATTTATGTGCCCGGTTGCCCGCCGACGGCTGAAGCATTGTTATACGGGTTGATTCAATTGCAAAACAAAATCAAGCGCACCAATACAATCGCCCGCTAGACAAATGTCCCTCAAACTCGAAAAACTGAAGACCAGTATTGAGGCTGTGCTTGGAGCACGTGTCGCAAAACTTATCCTTGAAAAGGGCGATCTCATTATTGAGATCAAGGCGACGGGTTTGATCGACGCGATGACCAGCCTTAGGGATGAGTCATCCTTGGCGTTCAGCCAAATGATTGATGCCAGCGGCATGGATTACGCAGAATTTGGCGGCACCTGGGAAGGCCCGCGCTATGCGGTGGTTTATCAGCTTCTGTCGATCCAGCACAACTGGCGTTTGCGCGTGCGGAGTTTTTGCGCAGACGACGATTTCCCAATGATTGATAGCGTGAACGACATTTGGTCAGCTGCGAACTGGTACGAGCGCGAAGCGTTTGACCTTTATGGCATCGTCTTTAACGGTCATCCGGACCTGCGCCGCATTCTTACAGACTATGGATTTGTTGGCCATCCGTTCCGCAAGGATTTCCCGGTGACGGGCAACGTCGAAATGCGCTATGACCCGGAACAACAGCGTGTTGTGTATCAACCCGTCACAATTGAACCGCGTGAAATCGTGCCGCGAATAATTCGTGAAGAACATTACGCAGTGCGGAAATAGTCGTGCCTGAAATTAAAAACTACACGATGAATTTTGGTCCCCAACACCCGGCTGCGCATGGTGTGTTGCGGTTGGTACTTGAGCTCGATGGTGAAGTAATTCAGCGCGCAGATCCGCATATTGGCCTGCTGCATCGCGCGACGGAAAAGCTCGCGGAGACGCGCACCTATATACAGAACCTGCCGTACATGGATCGCCTCGACTATGTATCGATGATGGTCAATGAGCACGCTTATGTGATGGCGATTGAAAAGCTCATGGGCGTGGATGTTCCCGAGCGTGCCCAATATATCCGTGTAATGTTTGATGAGATCACGCGCATTCTCAATCACCTGCTGTGGCTCGGCGCGCATGCGCTGGACGTAGGCGCGATGACGGTTTTTCTGTACGCATTCCGCGAGCGCGAAGACTTGATGGACACCTACGAGGCGGTTTCCGGCGCGCGCATGCACGCAGCCTATTACCGTCCGGGTGGTGTGTATCGCGATCTGCCAGAGCGCATGCCTCAGTACACCGTGACGCATGGCCGCAATGTGGCAGCAATAGCGAAGATGAACGAGAACCGGCAGGGTTCGCTGCTCGACTTTATCGACGATTTCACGAAGAGATTTCCCACCTACGTTGACGAATACGAGACTCTGTTGACAGATAACCGTATCTGGAAACAGCGGCTGGTCGGCATCGGCGTGGTCACGCCGGAACGTGCACTGAATTTGGGCTTCACTGGGCCGATGTTGCGTGGCTCGGGCATCGCCTGGGATTTGCGTAAGAAGCAACCTTACGAAGTCTATGACCGCATGGATTTTGATATTCCGATCGGCACCAACGGTGATTCGTACGACCGTTACCTGGTGCGTGTGCAGGAAATGCGCGAATCCAACAAGATTATCAAACAATGCATCGAGTGGTTACGCAAGAATCCGGGGCCCGTTATCAGCGATGATCACAAGGTAGCGCCACCTTCGCGAGAGAGTATGAAGTCAAACATGGAGGAGCTGATTCATCACTTCAAGCTCTTCACTGAAGGCTTCCATGTGCCGCCGGGTGAGACCTACGCCGCGGTAGAACACCCCAAAGGCGAGTTTGGCATTTATCTGGTTTCAGACGGTGCGAACAAACCGTATCGCCTGAAGATTCGTGCGCCTGGGTTCCCGCACTTGGCGGCGCTCGATGAAATGTCGCGCGGCCATATGATCGCCGACGTGGTCACCATCATTGGTACGCAGGACATTGTGTTTGGAGAGATTGATCGATGAGCGTCATTGACGACAGAGTGGCGAATATTGACCAACTCAAGCTTGAGCATCTCGAGCAGGGTGAGAAGTTCGCATGTGACGCCGTCCGCATAGGGCCGCTGCTCGGGGCGAAAGATCTGGGTTATTCGTATGACGTCGTGCAGCCTGGCAAGCGCTCCTGTCCGTTCCATAGCCATCGTGGCGAAGAAGAGATGTTTTTTATCGTCAAAGGAACTGGCACATTACGCTATGGCAGCGAAACCCGAAAAATTCGTGCGGGTGATTTCATCTGCTGTCCAACGGGTGGCCCAGAAACAGCGCATCAGCTCATCAACGATTCCGCAACAGAACTCGCGTACATTTCTGTGAGTACGATGCATCCTGCGGAAGTTTGTGAATACCCGGACTCGGGCAAGATCGGGGCGTTCGGCGGCGGCTTGCGCCATATGACCCACATTGCTGACCACGTCGATTACTGGAAAGGAGAATAGCGCGGTGTTGTCAGCTGAATCAAAACTGAAAATCGATCGCGAACTGACGAAATATCCGGCTGACCAGAAGCAGTCCGCCGTGATGTCAGCGCTGGCCATTGCGCAGGACGAACATGGATGGCTCTCCAATGAGGTCATGGGAGAGGTAGCGCACTATCTTGGCATGCCGCAAATCGCCGTTTATGAAGTCGCGACCTTTTACAACATGTACAACCTTAAGCCCATGGGCAAATGCAAAATTACCGTTTGCACGAATTTACCTTGCGCGCTATCCGGCGGCGTGGACGCGGCGGAGTATCTGAAGAAGAAACTGGGCGTGGACTGGCGGGAGACTACTGCCGACGGTAACTTTACGCTAGTGGAAGGTGAGTGCATGGGTGCCTGCGGCGATGCACCGGTATTGTTGGTGAATAACAAGCGTATGTGCAGCTTCATGTCGAACGAGAAGCTCGACCAGCTAATTGAGGAGTTGAAGTAATGGCTGAGTTTGCCAAACCTTTCGATTACGGGCCTGATGCGGTGATCCTCAAAGGCATCGACGGTAACAACTGGCGCTTGAAGGACTATGAGTCACGTGCCGGCTATGCAGCGCTGCGGAAAATATTGCAGGGTGGTGTGAAACCTGAGGACGTCATTGCCGAAGTCAAGAAGTCGGCTTTGCGCGGCCGTGGCGGCGCGGGGTTCCCAACGGGTTTGAAATGGAGCTTTATGCCGCGCGCGTTTCCCGGCACCAAGTATCTGGTCTGCAATTCCGACGAAGGTGAGCCTGGTACGTTCAAGGATCGTGACATCCTCCGTTACAACCCGCATGTGCTGATCGAAGGCATGATCATCGCCGCTTACGCGATGGGCATTACCGTGGGATACAACTACATTCACGGCGAAATTTGGGCCGACTATGATCGTTTCGAAGAGGCACTGGAAGAAGCGCGTTCCGCAGGTTATCTGGGCGACAAAATTCTTGGATCCGACTTTTCGTTTCAGTTGCACGCATTCCATGGCTATGGTGCCTACATCTGCGGTGAGGAAACAGCGTTGCTTGAATCGCTCGAGGGCAAGAAAGGGCAGCCACGATTCAAACCGCCATTCCCGGCCAGTTTTGGCCTGTATGGCAAACCCACGACAATCAATAACACCGAAACCTTTGCAGCCGTTCCCTACATAATGCGCGAAGGTGGCGATGCATTCCTGAGTCTCGGCAAACCGAACAACGGCGGCACCAAACTCTTCTCGGTGTCGGGCAATGTGGCGCGGCCGGGCAACTATGAAGTCAAGCTTGGCACGCCGTTCGCCAAACTGCTCGAAATGGCCGGTGGCATGCGTGGTGGGAAGAAATTGAAGGGGGTGATACCTGGCGGCTCCTCGATGCCTGTCATCACAGGCGATGTGATGATGTCCACCGATATGGACTATGACTCCATCGCCAAGGCTGGCTCAATGCTCGGTTCCGGGGCTGTCATTGTGATGGACGAAGACACTTGCATGGTCAAGGCCGCGGAGCGACTCGCCTATTTTTATTTTGAAGAATCCTGCGGCCAATGCACGCCCTGTCGTGAGGGTACAGGATGGCTGTATCGCATTATTCATCGCATTGAACACGGTCAGGGCAGGCAGGAAGACCTGGATCTCTTGCTCAATCTGGCGGACCAGATTCAGGGCCGCACGATCTGCGCGTTGGGTGATGCCGCAGCGATGCCGGTGCGTGCGTTCATCAAAAACTATCGCGAAGAGTTTGAGTATCACGTCATCAATAAACGTTGCATGGTCGGTCCCGGCGGGTACTCTACCGCGTATGCAACTGAAGCATTTGCAATGGCGGCAGAGTAATCATGGTCAATCTGGAAATCGACGGCAAGGTTGTTTCGGTTGAAAACGGTGCCACGGTGATGGAGGCCGCGAACAAGATCGGCACTTTTATCCCGCATTTTTGTTATCACAAGAAATTATCGATTGCGGCGAACTGTCGCATGTGTCTGGTGCAAGTTGAAAAAGCGCCGAAGCCGTTGCCTGCGTGTGCAACGCCGGCGACGGAAGGAATGAAAGTCCTGACGAACTCCCAATACGCCAAGACCGCACAGCAAGGTGTGATGGAGTTTTTGCTCATCAATCATCCACTTGATTGTCCGATTTGTGACCAGGGCGGCGAGTGCCAATTGCAGGATCTCGCCGTTGGTTATGGTGGTTCCGCGTCGCGTTATCAGGAAGAAAAACGGGTTGTCATCAACAAGAATCTGGGCCCGCTGATTTCAACCGATATGACGCGCTGCATTCATTGCACGCGCTGCGTACGTTTTGGCCAGGAAGTCGCTGGCGTGATGGAGCTTGGTCAGGCAGGCCGTGGCGAACATTCAGAAATCCTCGCGTTCGTGGGGCAGACCGTTGACTCTGAATTGTCGGGCAATATGATCGACCTGTGTCCGGTAGGCGCCCTCACATCCAAACCATTCCGCTATACCGCGCGTAGTTGGGAATTATCCCGCCGCAAGGCGGTATCACCACACGACGGCCTGGGTTCCAATCTTGTTGTGCAGGTGAAACAGGATCGCGTGATGCGGGTTTTGCCGCTTGATAACGATGGCATCAACGAGTGCTGGCTTTCGGACAAGGATCGCTTCTCGTACGAAGGTTTGAATTCGGAGGACAGGCTCTCACGGCCAATGATCAAGCAAGGTGGTCATTGGATGGAAGTCGAGTGGCCGCAGGCGCTTGAGTTTGTGGCGCATGGCTTGCGAGATATAAAGGCCGGCCACGGAGGCGAATCAATCGCCGCACTGGCTTCCCCGCATCAGACGCTGGAAGAGTTGTACCTGCTTGACAAATTAGTGCGGGCAATGGGCTCCGCCAGCATCGATACGCGTCTGCGCCAGGTGGATACACGCGCCGATGGCACGACAATGGGCGCGCGTTGGCTCGGCATGAAAATCACTGACATATCCGGTTTGCAAAGTGCGTTGGTCATCGGTTCGACGTTACGCAAAGATCATCCGCTCATTGCAAATCGTCTGCGACAGGCAGCCAAGCGGGGCCTGCAGGTCAATATCGTGCATGTCGCCGATGACGAATTGTTGATGAAAGTGGCGAACACTGCGATCGTGCCGCCCTCGGCCTTGCCTGCAACGCTCGCGGCAATTGCCAAAACACTGGCGGAACTTAAAAACGTCCCGCCCGCTGCGGACATTAGAAGTCTGGTCTCGGAAGCGCACGTGTCGACGGCGACGACAGCGATTGCCCACAGCCTTGCCGACAATGAAAAAAACGCTGTTCTGCTCGGAAATCTTGCCCAGCATCACCCGAATTTCACAGCGATACACGTGCTGGCGCAGGAAATTGCCCGCCTGTCAGGCGGCACATTTGGATTCCTGGGTGAAGCCGCCAACAGCGTCGGCGCGGAAGCAATCGGCGCGACGCCGGGCGTTGATGGTTTGTGCGCGCAAGGCATGATCGGCAAGCCACGCAAGGCATACATCGTCCTCGGTGTCGA
>JBKJMK010000404.1:0-4546 GCA_046596005.1 Usitatibacteraceae bacterium
CGTTACTTCATCATTGCCGAAGATAATCGTGTTGCGATTTCCGAGGAATCTTTGGACGCAAAATGGATATTGCTGGAAAACCTTGCGCAGCCTGCCTTTGAACACAGCATCGCCCGCATGGCCGAAAAATCACTCCGAATGAGATCATGAAACTTGCCGAACTCCGCACCGATTACAAACTCGCCTCGCTTGACGAGAGCGACGTCTCCGCCTCGCCATTCACGCAATTTGACAAGTGGTTTGGGGAAGCGTTGAGCGCCGAACTCCCGGAGCCGAACGCAATGACACTGGCAACCTGCGACGCCAGCGGACGTCCTTCGGCGCGCGTTGTGCTGATCAAAGGCGTAGACGAACGAGGCCTGGTGTTTTTTACCAACTACCAAAGTCGCAAGGGTCAGGACCTCGCCGTAAATAATCGCGCCGCCCTGCTGTTTTTCTGGCCGGAACTCGAACGCCAAATTCGAATTGAGGGCCGCGTCGAGACCGTCAGCGCGGCCGATTCGGACGCGTACTACCAAAGCCGCCCGGTATTGAGCCGCATCGGTGCCTGGGCATCACCGCAGAGCCAGATACTCGATTCGCGCACCACTCTGGAAGCACGATTCGCTGCGTTCTCAGCCGAGCACGGCGACAACCCTCCGCGACCTGCGCACTGGGGCGGCTATCGCGTCGTGCCGACTTTCTTTGAGTTTTGGCAAGGGCGGCGCAGCCGGTTGCACGACCGGATTTGTTATCGGCTGGTTGACGGCAAGTGGAAGCTGGAGCGGCTGGCGCCATAAGCGTTCAGTTCTTGTAATACCCCGGCAACTCACGCAAATACTTCGGCAAATTTGCATTCTTCATCAGCCTCGAAAAAAACTGCGGGTCCTCATTCGTCGTCAGCGGGCTCAATGTCGTTTTCTCAAACGGCAATCCAAAGCGGCATTTCAGCATGCGCCTGGCATCGGCTGCTGTGACCGGGTCACCGGGTTTGGCGAGTTCGCAGCGCTGCAGGTCTTTGCTGATCTGATCACTGGAAAGCTTCTTCGCCACATAGGCCGGTTCAAACCCCAGGGCCTCCTGGAGGCGTACACGGATGTCGGCAACGCTCAACACAGGCAGCCCCGTGCTCGCACAGTTAGGGGCGATCGACTTGCTGCGGCGGCTCTTGTCGCGCTGCCTGAATGTCGATGTGATTTCGACGTCATTCAACGTACCCCGCGCGGCTTGCATCAACGCCGCGTCGCCATAGAGCGGCTCGCCGCGTACCATGACCATCTGGATATTCTCTTCAATTGCGGCAATCAGGTTGCGGTAAGGATCGGCATTTTTGTCGTCCAAGACGATCACGTCGGCCAGATAGCCTTCACTGATCTGCCCCAGACGTTTGTTCCAGCCCATCGCATCGGCCGGTTTTCTCGTCACCATCTCGGCCAGGTCACGATCACTGAACAGCGATTTGAGATCATGCTTGTTGACCAGATCCGCGACCTTCAATTCCCCCAAAATCGACTTGCTGCCGGACGGTGCCCAATCCGGGGCAAGGCTGATTGACAAGCCCGCACGCTTCGCGGCGGCGACGTTTGCCGTTTTGCCATAGAGCATGAAATTCGATAGCGGCGACCAGACCAATTTTGCACCCGCCTTGGCCATTTCAATCAATTGCGATTCGGTCAACCCGACGCCGTGGATGGCAATTAATTCCGGGCCGAGCAAACCACTGTCTTTGACGGCGTTGAATTCACCCGCCATGCGTGACGAGGCACCTTCAGCGAGGTGGACCACCAGTGGCCCTTTGGCTTTTTCAGCCTGCATCTCCGCCCACGACTTGGCGCTATTGCCGATGTCGACACGGCTGGTTGCCACCCGTGGTTCAACCAGGGAAAATTCAATATTCCGGACCAGGCATTCTTCGCGCGCGTGCACCATGCTGACGGATGTTCCAAACAGCGGCGGGCTGCCCCCCGGAAGTTCCGTGTAATTTCCATACTTGCCTGGTAACAGACCACGATTGAGCGCGCCGCCGCCTTGAATGGACGTGGTGCCGCCTGCCAGCGCTTTGTATTCCCCGTAGCGGCCAATCTCCAGGCCCAGATCGAAGTAGTAGGCACGCGTCATCAACTCCTGCGGGAAAGTGATGCGCTTGTTGTAGTCGTCGTCGTACCAGCGCCACTCGTAACGATCCCGGTATTTCTTGTTGATCGGCATCAGTGGATAGATGCCGTAATCGGGATGATTGTGCAGGTCGATCAGGCCGGGATAGATCGCGCCTTTGCTTTCAATCACGACTGCGTCCCTGGCGGCGGCGGGCAGGGATTCGCCCGCTTTGGCGATTGCCATAATCCTGCCATTTGCCAGCCACACGCGGGCATTCGGCAACACGTCGCCATCATCATTCATCGTCACCACTTTGCCGACCAGTACCAGGCCGGTGTCTGGCTTCCACTGCGCTTGTGCGGTGAGGCAGAGTGAAGTTGCCAACAGGCAGAACAGTGGCAACCAGTTTTTCTTCGTCATCGGTATTTCCCTTTCCGGATTCTCTGAGATCACACGCGCCCGTCAAGGTAGCGGTAAACGCAATTGCAATGGGGCGACTGAACACTTTAGCTGCGCGATCAATAATAATATCGCGATCACGGTTTCACACATCATTCATTGTCCCATTGTGCCAAGCGCGCCACCAAACTCAACACAAACCCGTCGACGAAGACCCCAACATCCGCGAGAGCCGGATGCAGGCGTGCATTAGAACTGTAGACGCCAGATTCCCGGTGTACGTCGTCATCAATGACGAAGCGGAGAGCTCGGCACCGCCCAGTTTCGGAAAATTTGCCCGGCGCTTTGTTGAGATCAGCGCCGGTTTGCGTAATGGTGCTTGAAAAGCGCGCGGTCACCGCCACTTACAGTCGATGTTGGAAAACCTGTTTCGGCCTTTGTTTCGGTCCACCAAGCGTATGTTTCGTACCGCGCGGGCGCTTGCATCGAAAAAGATTGAACTTATCGATCTGGCCGCATGGAATCGTGCAACGGCTGATTATCATTTCGTCAAACGATTGACCGTTGAAGAAAACCGGCGCCTGCGTTTAATCGCGTCGGATTTCCTGATGAGGAAAAGCATCAATGGCGCCGCCGGGTTCGAAATTGATGAACTCATACGTATCCAGATTGCGGCACAAGCCTGCATCCTGATCCTCGAGCTCGATGTCGATTACTACGACGGCTGGCGCGAAATCATCGTCTACCCCGGCCAGTTCGCCAAGACCCATGACGTAGTGGACGAGTACGGCATCGTACACACGACGCGCGATCCGCTCGCAGGCGAGGCCTGGCTGGGGGGGCCGGTCGTGCTCTCGCATGCTGATATCGCCCACACCGAAAATGCAGTTGACCGTGGTGACGGCTACAACGTCGTCATCCATGAGTTTGCGCACAAGCTGGACATGCTCAATGGCGAAGCCAATGGCTATCCGCCGCTACACCGGGGCATGAGCAAGGAAACGTGGAAACGCACCTTTCTGGCAGCTTATCTTGCCTTTTGCAAACAGGTCGATGAGGCCGATGCGCTCGCCCGCAAAGATGGTGGCCGCGCGCTCGATGCAATACCGATCGATCCCTACGCATCTGAAAATCCAGCGGAATTTTTTGCCGTCATTTCAGAAGTATTTTTTGAAATGCCCGAGACAGTCCACGCCACCTTTCCGGTCGTTTATCAACAACTCAAGGCTTTTTACAAACAGGATCCGTTGGCGCGGCGCGGCACTTGATACCGCATCGCGCCGTCCCGGAACACACCATGAAAATTTGCGTCCAGGAGGCTAGTCGTTTATCATTCGCCCCTTGCTGGAGAGGTGGATGAGCGGTTTAAGTCACACGCCTGGAAAGCGTGCGTAGGTTAATAGCCTACCGAGGGTTCGAATCCCTCCTTCTCCGCCAAAGCATCATTTCTAGACATCTATCCAAGTCCAGAAAATACGACGAAAGCCCCGCAAATCGGGGCTTTTTTCATTTCTTGCCGTCTCGCGACGTGTATTTACATCCGGCACTTTTGGGGGCACAATCGGGGGCATTCGGGGTAATGAGGTGTTTTTGATGCCCCCAATTCGCTCGGAGGTGCCCGATGCCGCTAACTGTGAAGCAATGCCAAAACGCGAAACCCACAGAGAAGCCCTACAAGCTGGCTGACGGAAAAGGGATGTATCTGGAGGTTGCCCCGAGTGGCAGCAAGTATTGGCGGCTCAAGTATCGATTTGCTGGTAAAGAAAAACGGCTCGCGCTGGGCGTGTTCCCCGAAGTCGAATTGAGCGAAGCGCGGGACAAGCGCGACGCCGCGCGCAAATTGCTCTCATCGGATAAAGACCCGTCGCAAGCCAAGGCCGAAATCAAGCGGCTATCCAAACTGAGCGCAGAAAATACGTTTGAAGCGGTCGCGCGCGAATGGCATGCGGTTAAGAAAAGCGGCTGGACACCCCGCCATGCCGACTACGTTCTGAAACGGTTGGAAGCGGATATGTTTCCAGAAGTGGGCAATGTACCGGTGACCGACATCACCGCGCCGCGCTTGCTCGCC
>JBKJMK010000082.1:0-19937 GCA_046596005.1 Usitatibacteraceae bacterium
GTAATCGAAAATCGTTTCAGGCTGGGTGGTGCCGACGATCAACACGGCGATCTGCGCACCCTTTTTTACCTCAAACGCTTTTAGCCGCGCTTCGATTCGTGCCTCCTCGGCCGAAGAGAGCGTGGCAGTTTGATCGGTGATGCGTTTGTCGAGTTTGGGGACGGGTTGCGGATCGCCCTCGGCGGCATGAATGCACAATGACACCCATACCGCCAACAGCAATAACATCCGGACAGGCAGACGCCAAATTCCCAATCTTTCCGTCATGACCGCCTCATGATGCCTGAGCTCCCGATAACAATGTTACTTTGCAGGCGCAGGTGCGGGAGTAACGGCAGGTGCTGGCGCAGGCTTGGCACCAAAATCGACTTTGGGTGCAGTCGAAATCGCTTTCTCGTTTTCCACCGTGAACTGCGGCTTGATTGAGTAACTAAAAAGCATGGCAGTCAGATTGGTGGGGAACTGGCGCGTCAGAATGTTGTAGGCCTCAACAGAATCCGTGAAACGTTTACGCGCCACGGTGATTCGGTTTTCGGTGCCTTCCAGTTGCGATTGCAGTTCGCGGAAATTTGCATCCGATTTCAATTGCGGATAGGCCTCTGCCACCACCAGCAACCGCGACAGCGCGCTCGACAATTCACCCTGCGCCTTCTGGAAACTCTGAAGCGCCTGGGGATTGTTAACCACGTCGGCCCCGATATTCATCTGCCCGACCTTCGCCCGTGCCGTGGCTACGCCGAGAAACACATCTTTCTCCTGCTGCGCATAACCCTGCACGGTCGCGACCAGATTCGGAATCAGATCCGAGCGGCGCTGATACTGATTCAGCACTTCCGCCCAAGCCTTCTTGACGCCTTCGTCTTTCGATTGAAAGTCATTGTAACCACAGCCTGACAAGGCAAGTATCGCGGTCAGGCCAAAAAACAGTGCAACTTTACGCATGAATGCCTCCTAAAAAAGGGTCGGTCCGGAAAAGTGTTCAACAGCCGGTAAATAGGGGTGATTATGCCTTTTGCAAGGCGCTGTGCGAGCGCATTTTCGGCGTTCACTCGCTAGTAACGTGTTTGGCGACTTGTTTCAGCATCTCGCGCTTCGCAAGCAGCATATCCTCCCACGCCTTCAGTTTTTCCGTCAAGCTGCGCAGCAGATACGCCGGATGATAGGTGGCGACCACGGCAATGCCACGATAGCTGTGCACGGTGCCGCGCATGGAGGCCATGCTCGCATCGGAACCGGTCAGCCGGATAACCGCCGATTTGCCGAGAGCGACAATCAGCTTTGGCCGGATTAAATCGATCTGCCGGTCCAGCAGCGGTGCGCAGGCCGCCGCTTCAGCCAGCGTCGGGGTGCGGTTGCCGGGCGGACGGCATTTGACGACATTGGCGATATACACTTCACGACCGCGCTGCAACCCCGCGGCGGTTAGCATCGCATCGAGCAGTTTGCCAGCTTGCCCGACAAACGGATCACCATCCAGATCCTCCTCGGCACCGGGCCCTTCACCGACCAGCAGCCATGCGGCTGATTCGGCACCTACCCCGAACACAGCCTGCTTGCGCTGTTTACAAAGCCCGCAGGCGCTGCAGGCAGCGGCCTCTGCCTTGAGGGTTGCCCAATCCATCGATGCAATGCGCGCGCCGCGAGCGGGGTCTGTGATGACCGGTTCCGTCGCAGCTTTTGCCGGCTGTGCAACTGGTTTGCTGTTGGTCAAGCGCCCTTCCCCGGCAATATTTTTCGAAGTTACTTGAGCGCTATTGGCCACAGGCCCTGTGGTGATGCGGCCCAATTGCCGGAAAGTTTCCAGCAATTCAAGCTCGCGCAAGAAGTCATCATCCGTTCGCATGATCAGAGAATATTTCTCGGCAGACTCAAGCCGAGAAACAGCGCGTTCTCACGTCCCGTCATCGCTGGGTAGTAGTCTCTACGCACTCCCAGTTGCTTAAAACCGAACCGCTCGTACAAGCGCAACCCCGCCACATTCGAGGGTCGCACTTCAAGGTAAAGTACGTCGCGTTTTGCGTCGCGCGCACGATCAACCAGAAATTGTAAAAACGCAGCTCCTACGCCGCGCTGCTGCCAGCGGCTGGCCACCGCAAAGTTGAGCAGATGCGCTTCATCAAGTGCCGTCATCACGACCGCATAGCCAATCAGCTCACCACTGTTCCAGCAACCCCAGCATTCATATGCGCTCAATATTGAATCGCGGAAATTTCCAATCGTCCACGGAAACACATACACATCCGACTCTATTGCCGCGACCAGACTCAGGTGCTCGTCAAGCATGGCCAGAAATGACAATTCCGGTTCAGGTGGTGATGAAAGTACCGCGCTCATCGATGGCAACTCAAGACGCAGTGCCTGTTTTGATGGCGTGATGTTCGCGCCGTTCATCGATGGTCATCGCAACTTTATTGCGCAGGTAAAGCGGTGCCGCATGCTCTGGCCGAATCGCACTATCCATGCCAGCGGTGTTCAATTGCCGCGCCGCAATGCGCGCGACATCGATTGCGCGCGGCAACAAACCGTGCAGCACGTTCGCAATCTGGCCGTCGTATTGCGCCATCAACTGATCTGCAAGCAGAGGTACATCGAAGCCACTCCCCACTGCACACCATGCCTCGCCATCGAGCGGCGTTAACATATCGGGCCTGACGAGTATGGGTGATACAACCACCAGCCATCCGCTGGCGCTTTTTGCGTCTCGCTGATACGCAGCGAAATAAATCTCTCCCATGCGTGCATCAATCGCAACGATCGCCTTTTCGGCACCCGTTTGCGCAGCCAACGCCATCTGTGTTGGCACAGGCACCAACAACTTACCGATTCCCAACGCCATGCCTTGCGCGAGCCCGCAGGCAATGCGTACGCCCGTGAACGATCCGGGACCTTGCCCAAACGCGATGGCATCAAACTCGCGCAGCGTCAGATTGGCCTCAACGAGCAGTTCGTGCAGCAGCGGTAACGCCAGCTCCGAATGACGTTGCCCGGCATCGATGTCGCGCGCGAACGACTCGCCGTCGCGCAAGATCGCGATTGACAGGCGTTCGGTGGACGTTTCAAGGGCAAGAAGATTCATGGCGTGCGTGGGGATTGCAAGCGCCAATTATAAGCGGCGTAACGTCAGGATTGGCTTTGAAAACCTGACATGGGGGCAGGCGCAGAGTGCACCATCAAGACTACAAACTTTAGGGAACCTGAATCTGGCGCCGAATTTAAGTCAATTGTGTCCAAAACCCTCCACCTTTACTGGCGCGCTCACGCCACGTACATCGCCTACCCTGCAACGATTCAGACCTTCACAAACTCAAGCGCCGCAAATTTCCCCTGCAAAATTCTGCTCGAATCCAGCCCCCACCATTTATCGATGACGGTCGCGTACATACTGCGAAAATCGACCGCAAATGGCAAATTGCCATTGCCGTCGAGGCGGTTCAATTCCGGCGCTTGTCCGTACATACCGCCAACCACATTACCGCCAGTGACGAAATGGACGTTCGCGGTGCCATGATCGGTACCACCGCTCTGATTTTCTTTCGGCCGACGACCAAATTCGGCGTAGCTCATCACCAGCGTGGAATCCCAGCGATTCAATTCAGACAGGGCCGACTTCAACGCGCTGATGCCCTCGGCCAGGTCCTTGAGCAGGTTGGCCTGCGTGCCCAGCTGGCCTGCATGGGTATCGAAGCCAGTCAAGGTAAGACGAATCGTCGCCATGCCAGCGTTACTCGCAACCAACTGTGCGGCAGTGCGTACCTGATTGCCGAAACCGCTGCGCGGAAACTCAGTCCGGAATACGCGATTGGCGTTTAGCTTGCTGGCGGCGTGAACGATCTCGTTTTCCACGGCCAGGATATGCTTTAACGCCGCGTTGCGTCCATCACTTCCCGGTTGAGCCAGTTTGGCATTGCGCAAAAATTGCGCGGTATCGGCCAGCGCAATGGTACGCACGCCCTGGCCTGACAGCGGCCCCATTTCATTTGATCCCACCACCACACCATCGGCGGCAAACTGGCGCGGCGCGGGCGTTTGTGCAAATACGCGCGCGAGCCAGCCGGCATCGAGATATTCTTCGCTTTTCGATGCGGTGTCCCAGATTTCGATGGAGCGAAAATGTGAAAGATTCGCGTTCGGATAGCCGATACCTTGAATGATCGCCAGCTCTTTGTTTTGCCACAATGGCATCAATGGCTGCAATGCAGGATGCAGGGCTTCCTGCTCGGTAAGTTGCAATACCTGGTCACGGGCAATCGCGAGTCGCGGACGCAGCTCCGTGTAGCGAGGGTTGGCAAACGGAATGACGGTGTTGAGGCCGTCATTGGCACCTTTCAATTCGATCAGCACCAGCAGATTGGTATACGGCTTGTGACCAGCGACGTTTGCGGATGCCGCCTTTGACGGTGCAGAGGCTGCCCATGCAACACCATTGAGTGTACCGATCAGCGGGAGACTGCCAACGCTGCCTAAAAATTTGCGGCGATTCATCGTGGCCTCCAGTTATTTAAGTTGGTATGCCGGATCAATCACCAACTGCCGCACAACGTCAGCAGGGTTATCAAGTCGGGCAACGGCATTTAATGGTGCCATCGGCAGTATCACTCTGGTCATTTCCGGCACGCCAGTGGTAATGCTCCGGCCATGCTCGGCATCGATAAAACCCTTGGCCCATTTGTCCAGGTTCCAGCGTATACCACCCATTTGCCGCTCCAGTTGCCGCTGCATCCGTGCATCGCGCCCCGGCGGTGGTACGTCACCATTCGCGGCGGCCATGGCATCAACCGAACGCATGGCGACGTCCATCCGGTCTTCGTTTCGGAACAGGCGATCAAGTAATTGTTTCCTTCCCAGCAGCGTGGCGGAATTAATCCACGCCTCGCCACCCGGCCAGCCTTTCACATTTGGCGGCGTGAATACGTTCTGCCCGAGCAAGGCGCTGGCAAGCACAAATGGACGCAGATTTGGGGTGTCGATCTCAAACGTCTTCATCGTGCCAACCACAAATTCGACCGGCGACTTGATCAGCGCCGCACGATTCTCCGAAGCGTAAAACGCGTCAGAACTCAGCATTACGCGCATAAGCTTGGCGACGTTGTAGCCACTCTCGCGGAAAATAGCAGCAAGCCGCACGATCTCCTGATCATCTGCTGTGTTTGATACAAATTCTTTCCATAATTTTCGCGTGATGAACTGCGCGGCCTCAGGTTTATTCAGCAAAACATCGAAGACTTGATCGCCATCAAAGTTGCCGGTCTTGCCCAACACCGTTTTATTGCCGTAGTCGTGAATGCCGCGACGGAACATGAACTCACCCGATTCGCGATCGACACTCCAGCCGGTAAAAGCACGAGCCGCCTCTTTTATGTCGCGCTCGCTGTAATTGCCCTCGCCGATGGTGAAAAGCTCCATTACTTCGCGCGCAAAGTTTTCGTTGGGTTGCTCTTTTCGACTGTTCACACCATCGAGATAAATCAACATGGCCGGATCGCGTCCCATTTCGCGCAAGAGGGTACCGAAATTACCTAATGCGTTGCGCCGCAGCAGGACGTTCTGGCGATACATAAGTGGGGTGAACCGCACCTTTTGCTGGCTGGTCGCGAAGTGGTTGTGCCAGAAGAGCGTCATCTTTTCCGCCAACGGCGACGGCGTCGTCAACATCTCCCGGAACCACCACTCCCGCAATTCGAACGCATGCTCAACGTTTCGTCTTTGCTCCGTCATGCGCTCCTCCTGTGACATCGCCTGCCGCTGAGCGGGCGCGATTGGCTTGTCATTCACCCAGGCGGGCGGCGGGGTGACGGCAACAGTCAATGCGGAGGCTGACTTGACAAGCCGATCTGCCGCATCAGCGCGCGATAGTGTGGCGAACATACGGATGTCTTCATTGGACGACGCAAAACCGGTGCGGCCCAGGAGATGGCGTGCGCCATCGAGTCCGATCACGGTGTCTTGCGCAATCGCGCCTGTAGCGGCACTCAGCAGCACAATTAATAACAACATTCTTCTCAACATTTCAGTTACCTCTCAACTCTATTTTTTCTCGAAAATGTCTTTGGCACCGATTGTCGCTTTGAACCCGCCCTCCTCAAGCCATTTTCGCGCCCCGGCATCCTGCTTGAGGCTCGCATTCCAGAATGCCAGTGTGCCTGCCTTCACATCTAACCGGATTTTTATATCACGTGCCGTTTCCGGTCTGCGCTGGCGAAATTCATTGCCACCAAACACGGCATGATCGCCACCCTCGAAAACAACCAGATATTTGTCACCCTCCGGCATATTTTGATAGGCAAGTCGACGATCCCCGGCCTTGGTGCCGTCACCCAGAATACTCCCATCATCACTGCCAGTGATGGAAAAAAACGGCAGCGTGATGTCGCCAAACTGGCGCGCGAGATTATTCTTGTTGCGGGCGTTGGGGCTCAGTGCAATCGCCGCCGAAATACGCAAGTCCAGACCGGACTGTCCACCAATCGACGGCACTTTCTGTCCTGCAACAGCGAGCGTTGTTTGCGCGCCAAACGAATGGCCGGAAATCCCGAGCCGTTTCGGGTCCGCGTTGACGAACGCGGCTTCGCGGGCATCGCTGCGACGAATGACCTCATCGATCACAAAGCGCACATCACTGACCCTGAGACCAAGATTGCCCAGCGTCATGCCGGCCTTCATGCTTTTTTCAATATCGCGCGTTGCAGCATATTTCCACAAAGCCTCATCACTGCCCGCGTGCTGCATCGCGACCACCACAAAACCGTGGCTGGCCCAGTGTTCGGCCCAATGGTTTCCACCCTCGCGGTTACCGCCCAGACCATGTGAGTAAAGAATGACGGGGAATTCCGGCGCCTCAGACCTGCCGACACCAGTCAGCGGAAAATAGAGTTTTACTGGCACATCCCGTGCTCTTGCTGCATCGCGCCAAGTATTGCGCGAAGTCTCAACCCTGTATTCACCGGGCAGGACGTAGCTCGCAGGTGAACTTGTATTAGCGGGATTCTCGGCTCTAAGAGCAGGCGCTACTTCCCCGGCTGATGAGAGGTTTTGTGAGATTACAAACGCCAGAAAACACGACACACCAACAACCGCAAAGTACTTCAATATCAGCGGTAAGGTTCTCTTCATGGCGATTGGCTTGTCAATGAAACTGATTCAGATTTACCCATGAATTTCGCTGGCGCGAAGGCGATATACATAAATATTGCCTGCGCGCCAGGGAATCGAAACATCTGTGTTACTTCGACTTTTGGGCAGCGTGCTTCTCGCGCGATGCCTTCAACTCTTCCTTCGACAGGAAGCCGTCTTTATTGGTATCGATCTCATCAAAGTGTTTGGCCAGGCGCGGCAATGCGACTGCCTCTGCGCGGCTGATTTTGCCGTCACCATCCTTGTCTGCGGCTTTCATGCGCTCATGCATTTTGTGCGCGCGTTCGCCCCTGGTTTGCTCAGCTGGTGCCTGGGCAAATGCGGCCGTGGCACCGATACTCGCTGACAGCAAGACTGTGATTAATGCGACGTTCATATTTTTCATGGTGTGCTCCGTTCGGGTTAAATTAAGACTGCACTAGCCTGCAGCGATGGGACATTCACAGGTTATCCAATAGAACGCGTAAAGTCCTGTCTGGTTGCGAATGGTTGGTAACTGCATGTAACGCGCATTGCCGCCACCGTGCTCGCGCGGCGTTCCAGCAACGCTTTTGCTAACATTTACTTACAACTGGGTGGTCATTTGCGCGCCCGCCCGCCCAACCAACCACTAACATCCCGGCATGGCCACTGCTCACGCTCACCCACACCCTCCTCCGCGCCATCGAATTCTTGTTGTCGATGACGATCTGCGTCTGCGCGATTTATTGAAACGCTACCTCACCGAGCAGGGCTTCGCGGCCGACACGGTACCCGATGGCTCTGCACTTGATCGTGCGTTCACCCGCAACCGCTACGACCTTGTCGTGCTCGATGTAATGTTGCCGGCTGAAGATGGTTTTGCGATCTGCCGGCGCGTTCGCGGGTCGGCCACAGCAGAGGCCAATATTCCGATCATCATGCTGACCGCGAAAGGCGACGACGTCGACCGAATCATCGGCCTTGAAATCGGCGCCGATGACTATTTGTCCAAACCGTTCAACCCGCGAGAGTTAGTCGCGCGGATCAATGCCGTACTGCGGCGCCAGATACCGTTACCAATGCCAGGCGCACCGTCAGAGAACGATACGGTTGTCGCCTTTGGCCCTTTCAGCTTGAGCCTGGGCACGCGCGCGCTGCTGCGCGATGGCAAATCACTGCCCATGACCACCGGCGAATTCGGCTTGCTGAAAGTGCTGGTTGAACATGCCCGCACGCCGCTTTCGCGCGACAAACTTACCGAACTTGCACGGGGGCGTGAACACGATACTTTTGACCGGGCCATCGATGTGCAAGTTTCGCGGTTACGCAAACTGCTCGGCGAAGACCCATCCAATCCGCGCTACGTGCAAACGGTCTGGGGCTTGGGCTACGTGTTCGTGCCTGATGGACAGAAGCACGGGTAGCACGGGCAAAACGTGTTATCCGCTGAACTATCCTTCGTCGAGTTATTGTGTCCCTGATACCAAAATCCCTGCTGGCCCGCACTGCGTTGGTCATTGCATTGGCCTTGCTCGCAAGTCAGTTGGCGTCGGTATTTTTTTTCCGTTATTACTCTCAGTCGCCGCGTGTTCAGCTCATCGCTGTCGGCTACATCAGTCACCTGAAAACCATCCGCGCAGCCCTTGAGGCCGTTCCACCTTCACAGCATCGCGATTTTCTGGCGAAGCTGCGCGATGAAAAGGGAATTCGTGTCATTCCACCGCAACGCGTCACCGAGGCGCTCGACCCGGCACCCGACGTTCCCGCCATCCGTGCTGTGCGAGAAAGGCTGCGCGAGCAGTTCGGGCAGGAGGCAGATATTTTTGTTTACCAGCGGCCGCTACGTGCACAGGCTTCCGCCGATGGCAAGCAAGTGACCCCGCCGCCGATGCTCATCACCAGGCTTCCGGTGGGCACCTCGCACTATTGGGTGGTGTTTCCACGCAGCCGCGTGATCGGGCAGGATTTCTCGCTTGCCTGGATCGGCTGGGGTGTACTTGGTGCGGCTTTGTCACTGGTTGGTGCAGTGTTTTTAATGTGGCGCGTCAATAAGCCCCTGGCGGCGTTGGCTACTGCTGCGCGCGCGCTGGGACAGGGGAAAAATCCGCCACCCGTTACCGAAATGGGCCCTGGCGAAGTACGCGCCGTCGCCACTGCCTTCAATCAGATGCGTACCGACTTGACGCGACTCGATCAAGAGCGCGCCACCTTTTTGGCGGGCGTCTCGCACGATCTTCGCACGCCACTCTCCCGCCTGAGGCTCGGCCTGGAGATGTTACCCGCCGACCCCGCCACCCGCAGTGACCTGGAAAAAGACATCACCGACATCAATCTCGTGATCGACCAATTTCTGGATTTCGCACGCGATGAATCAAGCGAGCCACCTCAGCACATAAATCTGACCCAACTAGTACTTGCCGCTACCGAGCGAGCGGCACGTATGCAGGTGTCGGCAGAAACTGATCTCGTGACTTTGCCAGCGTTGATGGCGCGACCGGTCGCGATGCAACGCGCCATCGATAACCTCATCAACAACGCGGCTCGCCACGGCGGTGGCGATATCCTCATTCAAACGCGTCGTGAGGGCGCAGAAGGCAAAAGTGTACTAAGCGTGTTTGATCGCGGCCCGGGGATTCCGCTACACGAAGTGGAGCGACTTAAAAAAGCGTTTACGCGCATGGATATTGCGCGTAGCGGCGAATCCGGTGCGGGGCTGGGACTCGCCATTGTTGAGCGCATCGCGCGCATGCATGGTGCCAGATTTGACTTGCTGCCAAGAGAAGGCGGCGGAACCGAGGCACGGTTGACGTTCGCTGACGCGGCGGTGACTTAAGCGTATGGCAAGGTGGTGACGTAACGGCACAACGACTGAATGCCATAGTCACAAATGCCTGCTGCGGTATCAGAAAACTCTAGCACCGGCGCGCCTTTCATAACATTTTCGGCCTGAAAAGCGCGCCGGGGCTAGAGTTCGCACTCGTCATTAAAGTGAGCACGCGTTCACTTCTCGAACGAAATCGCGCCGTTTTTCAATCGCACATGAATCGTATCCCTTGTCGAAAATTTTCCTTTCATCACTGCTTTTGAAATTGGGTACTCGATCTCCAGCTCGATGATTTGTTGCATTGGCCGCGCGCCGCGCGCCGGTTCAAATCCTGTCTTCGCGATTTCAGCCAGCGTTTCGTCGCTGACACTCAAGCGGATTCCCAGCTTCGCCAGGCGACCCTCAAAACTCGCCAGTTCCAGTCTCGCCGCACTAACGGTCAGACTCATGCTGCTATTTTTTTCGGTATAACTTGGCAACAAGCCGGGGAACAGGCCGATCACGTTATCGGTATGTTTAACGACAAGAGTGTTTTTGCTGCGGACTGCATTTTCCATGGATTCTGATTCCTCGGGTTTTTCGTGTTGGGTCACCGGCTGTCACTATCTTTACTATTTGCAGCGCGAATTGGCGCGCTGACTTGCACTTCATTTTTAAGCATCGCCGGTTGGTGCTCCATTGCGGCTTCCTGTCGATTGGCTACCGAACCCACCGCAATGGCGGCGGCCCCCCAATAGATCAAGAGCATGAGAACCGCGATAACAATCATCACAATATCGTTTTCAGTACTCGCCACATCGAGGTCTTCCGTGGCATGGGCTTCACGCATGAGACGATGTTTGCGGACATCAGTCGGCATGGCCAACCACAAGGGAATTGGGTCGGATGAATCAGCAGACGCTAGTTGCCGCGAGCTACCAGACGGGACACCCTTGGCGTCCCTGGCCGGACGCAAGCCAGGTCTTGCCTTTTGAATCCATGGAATACCTTTCAATTGCGGGCTCCAGTCGTTCTCTTGTGTTGTGATCATTGGGATGGCTCTTTCGCTGTTGCAAGGCGACATCAGTGGTGATTAAGCGATGGCTGCACTTTCCGCCTGAAGGGGTGCTTCCGTACTTAAGCCGTCCTTAAAAGTTATGAAACCGCGCGTCAGGGTTAAAATTCGGCTTCCGCTTCACTCTTGGAGTGCTTTTGCCACACTGCTACCGCTTCGGTCAGGTTGAAATCCGGCCGGCCGAACGACGGATGTTGGTCGATGGCCAGCCCGCCAACGTCGGCGCCCGCGCTTTCGATCTACTGATCGCCCTTATCGAGCATCGTGACCGGGTGGTCAGCAAAGACGAGTTGCTTGCACTGGTGTGGCCCGGCCTCGTCGTCGAGGTGAATAATCTGCAGGTACAGATTTCGACGTTACGCAAGCTCCTCGGTCCAAATGCGCTCGCCACGATTGCCGGCCGCGGATATCGGTTCACCCTCAAGCTTGACGGCGAAATCAGCGATGCCCGTCCATCTGCATCGACCAAACCCAAACACAATCTGCCCGCACAGCTCAACAGTTTTATCGGGCGCGAGCGGGAAATCTGCGAACTGAAGGAACTGCTGGCCACCACACGGCTGGTGACCTTGACCAGCATGGGCGGCACTGGCAAAACACGCCTGTCCCTACAGGTTGCGGCCGAGGTGCTGAATGACTATCCGGATGGCGTTTGGCTGGTGGAACTGGCGTCATTGACCGATGAACGGTTGGTACCGGACGCTCTGGCGTCGGTGCTTGGTGTCAAGGAAGAAGCCGGGCGCCCAGTGCTCGAAGCACTCGAAAAATACGTCAGGGACCGGCAACTGCTACTCATTCTGGATAACTGTGAACATCTGGTTCAGGCGTGTGCGACGCTGGCCAAAAAACTCCTGCGTTCGGGGCGCGGTCTGCAAGTGCTCGCGTCCAGCCGGGAACGCTTGCATGTGATGGGCGAAACAACCTACCCCGTACCGTCGCTTGCGGTTCCCGACCCACACACCAATGCCGGCAGTGCAGCCGCCGATTCAACGTTCGAGGCAACGTACCTTGAAGCGTTCAGCCGAAACGAGGCGGCGCGACTGTTCATCGATCGTGCCACGTCGGCGCAGCCATCTTTTCAGATCTCGTTCAAGAGTGCGGCTGCAGTCGCCGATATCTGCCGCCGACTGGATGGCATCCCGCTGGCGATCGAACTTGCTGCCGCGCGCGTGTGTGCGCTTTCCGTGGATCAAATTGCGGCACGGCTTGATGATCGTTTCAGTTTACTCACTGGCGGCGACAAAACCGACATGCCGCGCCAGCAAACGCTGCGTGCGTCGATCGACTGGAGCATTGACCTGCTTTGCCAGCCCGAACGCGGCCTGCTCCAGCAACTGTCCGTGTTTGCTGGCGGGTGGACGCTTCAAGCGGCGGAATCCGTGGGGGACACTCAAGCCGGTGTTGGTGCCGATGCGCCATCCGTTCTCGATCTGTTGATCCGGCTCGTGGAAAAATCACTTTTGATCATGGACGCAGGTGGCGAACGCTACCGGCTGCTGGAGACAGTGCGCCAATATGCGCAGGAGCAGTTGCACGCATCCGGGGAAGAAAATAATGCGCGCAAGCGCCACCTCGACTTCTATCTGCAATTCGCCGAGCAGACGAGGCCCGCGCTTGCCGGTCCCGAACAGGGCATGTGGCTTGCGCGACTCGACCAGGAGCGTGAAAATTTTTTATCTGCGCACGTTTGGGCCGGTCGCATGGACTGCGGTGCCCCGCTGGGACTGCGGCTGGTTTGGGCGCTGAAGCCTTACTGGATTACCCGCGGCTTTCTGGGACTTGGCCAGCAGATGACGGTCGAGGCATTAGCGCGCGCCGGTGCAGAAAAGCGCAACCTTGCCCGTTGCCGTGGGCTGTTTGACGCAGGCCAGATTGGCGTCCTGATCGGCCATTATGCAGAGGCGCGCGGGTATCTGGAGGAAAGCCTTGCAATCGCACGCGAGATCGGCGACGTGCGCAGGATCGCGGTGGCGTTGCAACCATTGGGAATTGCCTGCCTGGGTCAAGGTGACATGGCCCCCGCGCGCGCGCATTTGCAGGAAGCGCTGACGATGGCGCAAGCGCTGGGCAATCAACGTGAAATCGCCGCCGCATTAAATGTGTTGGCACAACTGCTACGGGTCGAAGGTGAGCTCGATGCGGCCGAGCCGCTCTACCGGCAAGCCCTGGGACTGGCCCGCGAACTGCAGGACCGCGAGAGTATCGCGATCGGACTTCTCAATCTTGCGATGGTCTCAATTGATCGGGGGTGCGGCGACGACGCATCGCCTATGCTGCTGGAGGTCTTTACGATCGCGGTTGAAATCGGCTCGAAGCGGACCGGCCAAAGTGCGCTGGAAGTGGCAGCGGGCCTTGCAGCGTTGCGTGAGAAGTGGGAGTGGACAGCGCGATTTTATGGCGCCGCGGAGGCACAGGCAGTGCAGACCGGACTGCACCGCGACCCTGCCGACGAGGCGTTTCTCGCGCCGCGCATTGCGCAGGCGCGGGAAGCTCTTGCTGCCCCGGCGTTTGCCACGGCTGAAGCTACCGGCCTGGCGTTGGTCTATGAGGACGCGATGGACGAGGCGCGCGCATGGCTGGGGAACGGCGCTTGATCACTGGTGCTTTACCTCCCGCCAATTGAAGCTAGTCATTCACAATGATCGGGTCCAGGGGCGGAACTGCGGGTGAACCCTCCAGCTTGATGGTGTATTTGTACTTTCCCGGTTTGGCGTGCTTATTGAAACATGAAAAACTGAGCCCGCCCTGCGCCGGACGACACTCAATAATTTCATCGCCCGCGTCGTTAATGACGATGCCATCTTTTGGAAACGTGTATCCGGAATCAGACGCCAATTGCCAGCCAAACCTGACGTTTCGCTTTTCCTTTGAAAAATAGATCGGTTCCTGATCAACAACGATGTGTTTGCCGTCGACTACGGAAACGCCGGTACGAAACGGATTTGACTTGCCGCCAGGTGGATGATGTGATGCACAGGCGGTCAGCAAGAGTGCGGTTGCAGCGGCGGCGAGTAGCGTTTTTTTCATTTTTATTCCCCATTTTTGTGTGAATTTAAATTCCTGCGCCTTCACAAATCATCATGCCTCATTCGCATCGGCTTGCCAACTACGGCGCTGCACAACAGTTCGTGGCACTCGTCCCGTCCAGATGTTGTTGCCTGGCACACAGGAGTGGATCAGGCTACGCGAAACACCAGCAGCCACGGGCTTGTCCAGACATTTTATGTCTGCGATCCGCACTGGTGGCCGACCTTGCTCTCAAGAAACTGTGCTCACCGCACTGAAAAACTCCACCGCCTCCGCCTCCACCCTGGTGCGCCTCATCGGCGGCAAACTTTGCCAGATACGTTTGCCGTACGGTTTCTCGACCAGCCGTGGATCACAGATCATCAACACGCCGCGATCGGTTTCGTCGCGGATCAATCGTCCCGCGCCCTGCTTTAAAACAATCGCGGCGTGGGGCACCTGATATTGCATGAAGGCGTTGCCACCGGACTGATTGATCGCGTCGATACGCGCGGCCAGTACGGGATCGTCCGGTGGTGCAAAAGGGAGTTTGTCGATGACCACGAGCGACAAAGCGTCGCCCTTGACATCAACACCTTCCCAAAATGACTGGCTTGCGACCAGCACCGCATTGCCGAGTTTACGAAAGCGTTCGAGCAACTCATTGCGCGTGCCTTCGCCTTGTACCAGCAATGGAAATTCCCAGCCGCGCTTCTCTGCATGTACTTTCAGTGAATCGTAGGCGCGGTCCATCGCTTTCAATGAGGTGAATAACAGGAAGGTGCGCCCTGCCGCGGCTTCAATCAACGGCAGCGCGGCCGACACCACGGCCTCGGTATGTTCAAACGTATTTGGTGCGGGCATCTTGTCGGGTACATACAACAACGCCTGATTGGGATAGTCGAAGGGAGAGGCCCAGAACGCGGTTTCAACACCGCGTTCAGCGAAGGCGTCGTCATCAAAATCATCCGCAGACTGATCATTCACCAGACCCATTTCGGTCTGGTAATGCGAAAATTCTCCCTTCACCGCAAGCGTGGCTGACGTAAAAATCCACGCCCGTTTTTGGCCAAACACCTGGCCCTTGAATATATCGGCTATCGACAGCGGCGTTAGGTGCAACGCGAGCGAATGTCCGAACACTTCCGCCCAGCGCACATATCCTTCGATACTTACATCCTGCCAACGCGTCATACGGCTGGCGAATTCATCTGCGCGCTCGAGGCAATTGGCAAGCTCCTGCGCGCGCGCAGCCTGGCTTTCCAGCATCTCCCGCAGTTCGGCGATTTTCTCCTGCGCATCGGCATAGGCATCAGCGAACCCCTCGCGTTCGGCGATTACTTTGCCAGGAACCCGCGCGTTGTCTTCGTGCATGACCAGGCGTAAATCACGCGCGGCTTTATCAAGCGCGCCGGCAGACTCCTGCAAATCCTTGAAGTCGCCTGCGTGCTCAACACCGGCCAGACGCGTATCGCGCGCGAGTTCGATCAATTGCGAGGTGGTGACAACTTCGCCGAAAAACATGGTCGCCGTTTCCGGCAGCTGATGTGCTTCATCGAAAATGACGGTGTTGCATGCGGGTAATAAATCTTGTGCACCATCATCTTTCAACACCAGATCAGCGAAAAACAAGTGATGGTTCACAACCACAACCTCCGCTTCCATTGCGGCCTTGCGCGCTTTCATGACAAAACATTCCGTGTACTGCGCGCATTGCGAACCGAGACAGTTTTCCCGCGTTGATACCGCCGCCGTCCATGCGCTTGAACGCTCGGATACATCCGGCAATTCAGCCTTGTCACCCGTGCCGCCGCCGTTGAGGCAGCGATCAGCAAAGCGGCGAATGACGTGGATGTGTTTGGTGTCCTCGCGGCTCAAGAAGCGCCCATCAGCGATGGCACCATCCAGATGATGCAGGCACACGTAATTTGCGCGGCCCTTCAGCAACGCGGTGGAGACAGGAATGCCCATCGCCTTGATCACGGTGGGAATGTCGCGGCGGAAAAGTTGGTCCTGGAGATTCTTGGTACCGGTCGAAATGATTACCTTGCCGCCGGATTGCAGCGCGGGAACGAGGTAGGCGTAGGTCTTGCCGGTGCCGGTGCCCGCCTCGGCGACCAGCACGCCGGCGCGCTTGATGGCAGCGTCAATTTTTTCTGCCATTTCTATCTGGCTCTGACGGTGGCGGAACCCTTCAATGCGCTTGGCGAGTGGCCCGTCGGGGCCGAAGATAGTACGGATTTCTGACATAGCAGGATGATACCGCGCGGTTGGCCGCAGGACGTTTCATCTCACTGATGAAAATACCCTTATCTGGACCCCCTATCCACGGCGGAAGGCGGCACACCCAGGTGCCGTCGTAACAGCGGCAACTTCAAGCGCGCCCGAAAATAATCTTTTCATTGGTAAGCAATTTGGAAATCAACAACACCGCAACCAGAGAAATAGTTGCATTGATGGTAAAAGGCAACAGGTAATGGATCGTGGTCACCGTCTCACCGCGCAGGATTCGCGTAATCACCATTAATTGTCCCAGCATCGGCACAAACAATTGCCACGTAGCGTCCTTGAATTGCGCCAGCATACCGATCGCGGGTGCCATCGACACCGCCATGATCAGGTACGACACATAGGTCTGCGCCTCCTTGTAGGTACGGCCGTAGGTAGCGATCAGCATTTGCAGGGCACCCATCGCTGGCGCGAATGAGAACATGGTTACGGCAAAGCCGAGATATTGCAACGGACTTATTGACAGTACGCTGGCCAGATTCGGCAGTGGCGCATAGTTAAGGGTAAGCGCGAAACCGCACATCGTGAGTGCAGCTACCGTCAGGCCATAAATCGCAACGGCCAGCCATTTTCCCGCGGTAAGACCCGCGCGTGACACCGGATTCATCAGCAACGGCTCCAGTGAACCACGTTCGCGCTCACCGGCTGTGACATCGATCGCAATCGCAGTCACCCCACTCACGCAACCGAGCAACGTGATCCACGGAATGATAAACAACAAGCCTGCAGCGCGCTGTGCTGCAGTGCCCAGATTCACGTCCTGGACATCGACCGCGCGCGTAAGTAGTGGTGAAACGCCGCGTGCAATCAGTCTCTGTGTGGCAACTTCTGCGTTGAAGCCGCGCATCAGGCGGCGCAACACGCCGATGGATGCATTGCCTGAATCCTGGCGGGTATCGTCAAACACCAATTCAACTTCAGCGCTGCCGGTGTGAAATTTTTCTTCAAACTCTTTGGGAATAACCAGCACCGGATCGTGTTTGCCGTTTTTGATCAAGTCGCGAAATTCCGGCTTGGGATCCTTGATGGTCACGTCCTGGCGCGCAAAAAAATTGACAATTTCCGGACTGTTATCCCGTCCCTGCACGAACACTTCGCGCGCTTCGGCTTTCTTTTCCACGCTACTGATGAACTGTGTCAAGCCGATCAACAACAACGGCCCCATTGCAATTGACAGAAAGAAAATCATCGCAGCAGTACGCCTGTCGCGCAGGTGATCGGTGAGCTCCTTGCGACAGACGGTAAGTACGGTGGCCCACATCATGCGGCCTCTTTCTGTGACACGGTGGGGACGGCGACATCACTTAGCACAATGAACGCATCTTCGAGATTTTGTCTGCCGCTCATTTCCATCAATTGCACTGCGGTTCCCTGTGCCGTCACGCGGCCATGGGAAATGATGATGATCTCGTCGCATAACGCTGCCACCTCCTGCATGACGTGGCTGGAAAACATCACCGTCTGCCCGTCTGACTTCAGACGCTTGATCAGTTCCCGTAACGCCCTGGTACTCATCACATCAAGGCCATTTGTTGGTTCGTCAAGGATGACGTTGGCAGGTTCATGGATCAGCGCCCGTACGATGGCGACCTTCATGCGCTCGCCCTGTGAAAATCCCTCAGTACGACGATCCAGAATATCCTTCATGTCGAGCCAATCCACAAATCGCGCCAGCGTTTTTTCAGAACGCGCAATCTCAACGCCGCGCAGTTCAGCGTAATAGCGGATGTTTTCACGCGCTGTCATGCGGGCATAAACGCCACGCGAATCGGTGAGCAGGCCGCAGGCACGGCGCGCGCCGTGCGGGTCAATCGCAACATCGACGCTGTCGATCAAGGCTGATCCTGAGTCGATGGCAATGAGCGTGCCGATCATGCGGATGGTCGTCGTTTTGCCTGCGCCGTTGGGTCCGAGCAAGCCGGTGATCGCGCCGCTGTTTGCGGTGAACGTAACACCATCGACCGCCTTGACACTGCCGAATTGTTTTCTGAGGTGCTGTACCTTGATCATTTTTTACCTTCCACTTTTGGTACAGGTTTATCGGCTGCTTCCGTTTTCACGCGCTCCCGCAGTGGCGCGAAGAACAACGGACGCGGCAAGCGCTCAAGACATTTCGCATCGAGTTCGGCAACGGATGCGTTTTCAACAAATTTCTTGATCAGTTTCGGTCCGCATCCCCGGCCGCTCACGCCATGTCCGATATTGAGCGCAACAACGTGAAGTGAATTGGGAAGAGTTTTCCTGACCTCCTCGCCGTATGACGGCGGCGTCACTGGATCGAGCGCGCCGGAAAAGATCAGCACCGGCTTTGATGATTTCACAGGCTGATCAAAGTCTTTTGCAACCTTGCCTTTTGGCCAGATATCACAGCTTTTTGCAAACTCATCGACAAATAGCTGACCGAAGGGCGGCGGCTGAAGTGTGGATTCGCCGCGCTTTATCCTCGGCACATCCTCCGCGCAGACCACCGAAAGCTGCATACCTCGCGCCAGTTTCTCCTCCGCAAAATCACCAAATACCGCACTCATGGCCATCAATGGGGCGTAGTCTCCCTGCTTTGCCTTTGCGACAGATGCGGGCAGCATTGCCACCATTTCAGGCACATACAAGGCTTGGAAAAATGCAGCCAATAACGTCTCGCGGGTCACCTTGATGTCACGTTTGATACCGGTCACAGGGTCTGCGACGCTGACGCTGCGGGGCGTTTTTGAAAGCGTTGCGACGAGGTCATCGAACGTCGCTTTCAAATCCGCATGCTGCTTGCCGCATTGAGCCTCTTTCTCGCAAGCAACAAACATTTTTTCCAGCACCTGACCGGCATCGCGCGCAAAACTTTCCGGCAACGCCAGCGACGGCGGCGCGACGCCATCCAGCACGACGCTTCGAACGCGGTTTTCGTAACGGCGTAAATATTCCATCGCCGCACGAGTGCCGTAGGATCCCCCCCAGAGATTGATACTCTCATAGCCCAGTGCCTCGCGTACCTGATCGATATCAGCCATGGCAATCGTGGTCGTGTACTGCGTCAGGTCGGCTTTGGCTTCGAGCTTTCCGAGACACGCCCTGATCGCCTTGCGGCTCGCTGCATCGCGCGTGGCGGGCTCGGCCATCTCGGGTGATGTTGCATCCGGGAAGGTGCAAATCAATCCATTTGATTTTCCGGTGCCGCGCTGGTCGATCAACACCAAGTCGCGCTTATTGTTCAGCCCACCGAGCATCGCCAGCGTCTCACGCGCGAGTTGGCCCGCCGCCTGGCCCGGACCGCCTGCAAAAATGAAAACTGGATCGGGTTCCTTGTTGCGCGCAATGGCAGGGAGAACAACGATATTGAGGGCAATCTTGCGGCCTTGCCGCGTCTCGCGATTCTCGAATACATCGAACGTACCGCACTTAACTTCGTTGTCCACATGCGCAACACGGCACGGTCCCAACGCTAACGACGCGGTTTGCACGGGTGCGGGATTGTCGCCGCAAGCGGTAAAAACCATCAGGCAGCTTGCAAAACTCAAGTACAACTGGCTTTTTTTCATCAGGTCATTCCACCTTCACATCAGGAAGGCCGCACGTTACCGCCTCGACTATCAGAAGTCAAAAATGAGCCGACGAACACTCAAAAAGCCGGCACGAGACCCCTATAATGCGGCCATGAGTTCGCCCCTTCCGCCTATATCC
>JBKJMK010000141.1:0-8574 GCA_046596005.1 Usitatibacteraceae bacterium
AGCGAGCAAAATATCGAATGGCGGGCCGGCACTCAATATCTGCGCCGCCGTCTCCGGCGTAGACGTCACGGTATCAAACCCCCAAACAGCGTACAGGTGCTGTTGCGTGTTTCGCCGGGTTTCGTTCCGGGAAATCAACAGCAGGCGCTTGTGACGGAAATCGGCTACATCCCGTTGCATATACGGCTTTTGTCCACCGTCAACCGCGCGCGTCAGCAACGTAAAAATAAACGTTGAACCTTTGCCCTCGGTGCTCTCAACATTAACGTCTCCTCCCATCAATTGTGAGAGCCGCCGTACAATGGCGAGCCCCAGGCCGGTGCCACCATATTTGCGGGTAGTCGAGGCGTCTACCTGTGTGAACGGCTGAAAAAGCTTGCCGACACGATCGGCCGGTATGCCAATACCGGTATCTGACACCCTGCCTTCGAGTACGAGTTGCCCATCAACGGTGTGCCTGGTACGCAGCGCGACTTTGATCTCACCGCGTTCGGTGAATTTGATCGCATTGGACAGCAAGTTCAGTAAAATTTGCTGCAGGCGTGTGGCATCGCCCAAAATGTAGAAGGGCACATCATCATGCAAATCGAACACAATCGCGAGATCTTTTTTACGAACGTTCTCCGCGACCAACTCCATTGCCGCTTCGACGACCGGAACAATCTCCACTGTGATCGACTCTAGCGTCATTTGACCGGATTCAATTTTGGAAAAATCCAGTACATCGTTGATAAGACGCAATAGCGTATCGCCTGAAGCGCGGATCAGGCGGATGTAGTCGTGCTGTTCGTCGTTCAGTGTTGTTTCACTCAAAAGACTGGCCATGCCGAGCACGCCGTTCAGGGGTGTGCGGATTTCGTGGCTCATGGTTGCCAGAAAAGCTTCTTTGGCGCGAGCTGCCTCCGTCACCCGCACATTCGCCTGGGTTAATTCAAGTTCCGCAAGCTTTCGATCAGTAACGTCCGAGATGGACCCAACAAAGCGAATTGCCCGACCGGTCGCATTGCGTTGGGCGATCGCACGCACACGAACCCACATATAGCGCCTGTCATAACGTTTGACGCGGGATTCGATGTCAAACAATGACGTTGCGCCCTTGAAATGCGCAATAACGCGACGCCTAACCTCATCGGCGTCCTCAGGATGAACATTGTCCCGCCAATCGAAGTTAGCCGGGAATGCATCCTCCGGGTATCCGAGGATTTCGCGGAAGCGACCCGAGTAGTACGTGGAGCCACCGTCGACAAGCTCAATGTCCCAAATTCCTTGCTGGGATGATCGGATCACCAGATCGAGTTGCTCACGCTGGCGCGCCAGTTCACGCTCCAGCTTCTTGATCAAGGTGACGTCGGTGATCGTCCCGATCATCCCGTCGACGGTGCCGTCGGCTCGCTTCAGTATTTTCTTTGCGATAATGGTTTCGAACTGCCTGCCATCGGCATTGGTGATGAAAACCTCGGAAGCTTCGTACCCTGATGCAGACGCCATCAACGTCATGTCGTGGATTTCATTCTGCGCATTTGCCTCGGGCCTTTGGAAGTCACCGCTTGTTTTGCCCAGAACGTCTATCCGGTCACGACCGCTAAGCTGCTCCCAGGCCTGGTTGACAGCGACAAACCTGCCTGAAGTATCTTTCCTGAAAATTGGATTTGGATTGAACTCGATCAGATCTTCGGTAAAGCGGGTTTGATCCTGCAGTTTCCGCGTCATGCTCGCGGCAAGTGTCTCCGCCTGCTGGCGCAACCGGGTTAAAAGCAACACTAATGCGCCAAGGAGCATGGTGCCGAAAATACCGATGATGAGAATTGCTCGCGGCATATCGCTGCGCAACGTTTTTTCAAGTTGCGGGGTCGATGAAATTTTCAGGCGCAGCATTGACTGCCCAAATTCCACAGGCAGTGCAACACTCATTTCTGCGACAACGCTACTGGTCACTGGCGGAGCGAGTAGTGGAAACAGTCGTTTTTCACCTGCGAAAAGCTCGCGAATAACCGGATATGTCTGCTCAGCCTCCATGCTGGACACCATGGTGGCAAGGTTCACAATGGCGAGTACTGTCGATGCTTGAGCCGACACGGGCGTGTCGTCTTTGCCACGGGTAGTGGTATTGATCGGCAGCGCCAGTGCTACGTAATCAGGCCCGTCAGGCAAACCGTCAAGTGTGCCCAGTGGCTGCGACATCACCAGAGTCTTCGTCGACGCTGCGCGGATGATCGCCTCCTTGATGGCTGGCGATTGATTCCATGAGGGCACGATTCGCTCTGGTAACGAGGGCAACAGCAGACTTGTCTTGGTCGTGGCGCTGGGGGAATTGGCGTCAGGGACGAGCTGCAAGGCGACAATACGCGGATGCATACCGCCATCCCGCACGCGCGCCACTGTGTACTTGTCCCATGCTGTCTGACTAAGCTCAGGGAGTGCGGTCGCGAATGCCTTTGCACCTAGTAACAGACTTTCGACGTTGCGCAGTTGGCGTATCAGGCTACGCTTTTCACCCTGCGCGATTTCCGCAAAACGTGCGTCGGCATCTGCCCGCATTTGACGGGAGCTTTGAAAAGCCGCGAGCAAAGTTGAGATCAGCAACGCCGCCAAAATCAACCAGGGCAGTTCGATTTTGCGGACCAGCGTCGAGGCACTAGTCATTGAGTCTTGCTTTACAGGACGCTCCATAGCTGTCTAGATTACCTGATCAGCGGTCGCATAAACAGAGCAGGCGGAAGGCGATTTACCCGAACTAAACAAAAAAAGCGATAGAATTCAATTGTGTTGAATTGTTTATTAAGCAAGAGCATGAATCGATTAATCAAATGGCGGAGAAATTTTGGAAAATTGGCGGCGCTCAACTTATGTGCGCTTGTGGCTGCCGCATTGTTTACGACGGCGAATGCTGACGCGAATATTTATGCGTTCAAAGATGAACAAGGTGTCACGCATTTCTCCAATCTGCCCCATTTGGACAAGCGCTACAAAATGGTTTATCGAATTCCCACCTCGGCACTGTATCGGCCAAACGCATGGTCGCCAAGTGCTCCCAGGGTGGTCGATATCGAGAAGCTCGTGCCGATAATAGCCAACGCCGCGAGACTGCATGGACTCGATGCCAAGCTTGTACACGCGGTAATACGTGCTGAATCAGGCTACAACCAGCACGCGATTTCGCCAAAGGGCGCGGTAGGGTTGATGCAGTTGATCCCGGCAACTGCCCAGCGATATGGGGTTCTTAACAGCCACGATCCAACCGAAAATATTTCAGGCGGAACGCGGTATCTGCGCGATTTGCTAAAGATGTTCAACGGAAATGTTGAACTTGCGCTGGCTGGCTACAACGCGGGTGAAAACGCCGTCATCCGCGCCGGTCATCGTATCCCCCCATATCCCGAAACGATGGCATATGTGCCGAAGGTACTCAACTTTTATCGTAGCCCTGAAGTCAGCCGATTCTGATCTAGGTAATTCGGTCTCGCAAAAGCGTTGGCATTTGTGGGCCAGCCAGACTAGCGGTACTTCAAAAGGCGTGCCAGTGCTGGAGGTACGATCATCTGCGCCGCTAGTTGGCGCTGACCGCTGACAGTAATTCCTCGCGCGTCAACAGGAATACTACGCCGTCACCCGCACTGGTCTGGGCCCACGTGAATGGCAGATTCGGAAATGCGACCTCCACGCCTTCACGATTAAAGCCCACCTCGACTACCAGCAAGCCGCCCTCGTTCAGGTAGTTCGGTGCTTCGCGCAGGATGACGCGCACGTGATCGAGTCCGTCAAGACCGCTCGCCAGCGCCATCTGTGGCTCGCGCAGATATTCCGGTGGCAACGCGGACATTGATTTGGCGGTGACATACGGTGGGTTGGAAATAATGAGATCGTAATGCTGGTCGGCGAGTTCGTCGAACAGGTTCGAGCGGATCGGTTCAACACGGTCGGCTAGCGCGTAGTCATCGATATTTCGACGCGCGACATCCAGCGCGTCTGCGGAGAGGTCGACGGCGTCAACGACCGCGTGCGGGAATGTGAGGGCAGCCAGTATCGCAAGGCAACCGGAACCGGTGCACAGATCGAGTGCACTTTCTATCGCCTCCGGATCCCCGACCCAGGGCGACAAATCTTCGCGCAATAGTTCAGCGATGTAACTGCGCGGCACGATGACACGCTGGTCAACATAAAACTTGTGCTCGCCCAGCCACGCTTCGTTAGTCAGATAGGCTGCAGGGGTACGTTCACGTACCCGGCGTTCAATTATATTCAGGACGTCATCGCGCTCAGTTGACGTGAGTTTGGCGTCCAGAAAGGGCTCCAGGCTGTCTGGGGGTAATTTGAGTGTGTGCAAGATCAGGTACACGGCCTCGTCAAACGCATTTTCCGAGCCATGGCCGAAAAACAATTTCGCTTCGTTGAACCGGCTGACCGAAAATCGAACGAAATCACGCAGGGTAACGAGTTCGCGTCGCGCCAGTTCAAAACTATTTTTAGGGGCAGTCATATCACACTAGTCGCGGGATAACAGGATTGCCAACGCGTGAAAATACACATCGTGCAAGCGCTGGATGTCGTCAACCTCCACGCACTCGTTGATTTTATGGATGCTGGCATTGATCGGGCCGAACTCTACAATTTGGTCGCAAATAGCGGAGATGAAGCGCCCATCGGACGTGCCGCCTGTGGTGGAAAGCTGTGGTGTCACGCCAACTACCTTTTTAATCGCCATGCTCATCGCATCGACCAAATTGCCGGGTGCAGTGAGAAACGGCTTTCCTCCCAGCGTCCAGCTGATATCAAAGGCGAGATTGTGCTTACGCAGAATATCCTCGGTCCGCGATTGAAGACTCTCGGCAGTGCTCGCAGTGGAAAAGCGAAAATTGAAGTAGATATCGATCGAGCCAGGAATGACGTTGAACGCGCCTGTGCCGCCGTTGATATTGGACACCTGGAATGTGGTGGCGGGAAAATGCACGTTGCCCGTATCCCAGACAGTGGTGCTCAATTCAGCCAATGCGGGCGCAAACAAATGAATAGGATTCTCAGCCAGGTGTGGGTAGGCGATGTGGCCTTGCACACCCTTCACGACCAGACGCGCCGACAGGGAACCACGCCGTCCATTCTTGATGGTATCGCCAAAATGCGCAGATGATGATGGCTCGCCGACGATGGTGTACTCGATGCGCTCGTTCTGCGCGCGTAGCCATTCCACCACCCATCTGGTGCCATCAAGTGCCGGCCCCTCTTCGTCGCTGGTGATCAGCAAGGCAATCGAGCCCGGGTGGTCGGGATGCACATTAACGAACGCTTCGGTTGCCGTCACAAAGGCAGCGACGCCGGTCTTCATATCGGCTGCGCCACGGCCATAGATTTTGCCATCCCGCTCGCTAGGCAAAAATGGATCGGTGTGCCATTTATCGAGCGGGCCTGTGGGGACGACGTCGGTATGTCCGGCAAAGCAAACAATCGGCTTGGCGGTGCCATGGCGTGCCCACAGATTGGCGACGCCATTGCGCTCGAACCGTTCGCAGACGAAGCCAAGTGGTTTGAGGCGCTCGACGATGATTTCCTGGCAACCGGCGTCATTGGGCGTAATCGAGCGGCGCGAGATCAGTTCGCGCGCAAGTTCGAGTGTGCCGCTCATACCTGCGACGAACGCGAAGACTCGACCACAGCCCCTGTCGATACGCTGCCACCGGCAGGCCCGATCAGCGCGCCATTGCGTGCAGCCAGCACCGGTCCAACTCGTGCTTCCACATATTTTTTCAAAGCCGGTTTCAAACCAAGCAGAAAGAACAATTCGGTCATGACGAACAATGGCCCGATCACCAGACCAAGGATGTCATCTGTAAATGCGGGTTTAATACCCTCAAATTTATGGCCGATGAACTGGATTATCCAGCCGACGACGAACAGAAATGCGGCCAAGCCCAATATCAGGCCAGTGTTGCCGACGCGTACATTGAGAAAGACCGCCGCGAGATAACAAAAGAAAAACAGAAACGCGAGCATCGCCGACCCCAGTCCCAGATCCAGAACCAGATAATAGGCTGCGGCAATGCCGACACCTATCAGCGCCAGGTTGACGCCAAATATCGTGACCGGGACGAGCGCCAGCACGACAGAAAAAACAATCATCGGCACGCCGATAAAATGCGTCGCGATATTGCGGCGGTCGCGGTGATAAGCCGCGTACTGGGTGATTTGCTGCTCGAGGTTGCGCATGCTTATTTCCGACTGTATTGCGATGGTGGGCATTTTATCAGGCACGCGGGTGCACGCTGCCCGGTGTCGTAAAAGAGAAAACCAGCATTGGTGCGGCTTGACAGGCATATGTGCCCGCCAAGCCGCACCAACGCTGGTGTTTATTTACTTGTACTACGCATCACCAAGGCAACGCCTGCCGCCGTCACCAGCAGGCCTGCGACGGCGAGCCAGCTCAAAGATTCGCCGAACAACGCAAACGCCATCACAGCAGTGACCGATGGCGTGAGGAAAAACAGGCTGGCAACTTTGGACGCCGCACCGCGGCGGATCAACAGGTATAGCAAACCGATTGCGCCGATTGACAGCACAATGGCGAGCCAGAAAAGTGCGAAGACAAATTGCCCGGTCCATTGCACAGTGCGCGTTTCAGTGGCGAATGCGAGCACCCAAAGCAGCAGCGCTGTGGCGGAGTATTGGATCAGGCCGCCGGTGCGCAGATCCATGTTTGCGCAAAAGCGTTTTTGATAAAGTGTGCCGAAAGTAATCCCAAAAAGACCAATCGCTGCCGCACCCAATGCTGAAAAGTTTGTCGTACCCAGCGAGTACTTGCTCATGACCACCATCACCACCCCGAGCAAGCCCAGCGCCATGCCCAGCCATTGCCGGGCATTCAACTTTTCGTGCAGAAAAATGTTGGCGAAGACCGCTGTAAGCGCAGGCTGCAGTCCTGCGATGAGCGCCACAAATCCGAGCGGCAGTTGCATTTGAATTGCAAACAGCACGCCGCACAGGTATGTCGCGTGTACCAGCAAACCTGCCACGGCGATGTGGCCTGCAGCAGAGGCGGTGCGCGGCCAGGGGGCACGCGTAATGGCGATAATGACAAGCAGTATCGAGATCACGAGCATCATTCTGAGGCCCATAAATGTGAATGGCTCGGCGTATGGCGCGCCGATTTTCATGCCGATGAAGCCGGTGCTCCAGAGCACGACGAACAGCCCGGGCGTTACGCTGACAAATGCAGACTGGAATGTTAATGTGGCGGGCGTGTTTGCGGCAGAGGGCATCGGAAGGGGCGACATTCGGGGATCAGAGAATTTAATCGAGGATTGCAGCGGTAAATGCACTACCATTTTACGATATGAATATTGCTTGCTGGCTGGCCCGTTCAGCCAAAACATTTCCCGACCAAACCGCACTGGTGCAGGGTACCGGGACGGCCATTTTTTATCGCGAATTTGCGAGTTCAGCCGCTTCACTTGCCGGCGCATTGCGCAACAAGCTGGGATGTCAACCAGGGACCCCGGGCGCGCGCATAGCCGTTCTGGCAGGTAATTGCCCGGCGTATCTTGAAGCGCTGTACGCGATCTGGTGGGCGGGCTGCATTGCGGTACCGATCAACGCGAAGTTGCATCCGCGCGAGGCGGCTTTCATTCTCAATGATGCTGGCGTCAGCGTTTGCTTCGCGTCTGTCGAATGGGTAAACGCGTTACAGAGCGTCGCGACCGAGTTACCAGCGTCGCTGCGAATCATTGAACTTGAATCAGCATGGTTCAATACGATGAAAACCGACGCGCCGCTGGCGCTTGCACACCGCGAGGCAGACGATCTCGCCTGGCTGTTCTATACAAGCGGCACAACCGGAAAGCCGAAGGGTGCGATGCTGACACATCGTAATCTCGCTGCGATGACGTTTAACTATTTCAGCGATGTCGACAGTATTGATGTTGGTGATTGCATCCTTCACGCGGCCCCCGTCTCTCACGGGTCTGGGTTGTACAACTTCACGCATGTTCTGCGCGGTGCCAGGCAAGTATTTCCGGCTTCCGGGGGTTTTGATCCTGCGGAAATTGTCGCGCTATTGAAAACACATGTGGGCATGTCGATGTTTGCTGCGCCGACGATGGTAAAGCGCCTGACCGAATACGTTGCACTGCACGCAGCGGACACGGGAAATCTGAAAACAATCATTTACGGCGGCGGGCCGATGTACGTCGCCGACCTCAAACAGGCGCTGCTGGTATTGGGCAACAAGTTCGTACAGATTTACGGGCAGGGCGAGAGTCCAATGACGATAAGTGCGCTGTCAAGATTTCACCACATGGATATTGGCCATCCGCGATTTGAGGCGCGCATGGCTTCGGTGGGGGTGGCGCATAGCGGCGTGCAGATTCAGATATGCGATGCGGCGGGAAATGAAACCGAGGCGGGAGTGGCAGGCGAAATTTGCGTGAAGGGTGACACCGTCATGCCTGGCTACTGGAATAACGCTGTGGCAACAGCGCAGTCGCTGCGTAACGGCTGGCTCTGGACTGGCGACGTCGGCAGCCTCGACACGGATGGGTTTTTGACGCTCCTTGATCGGAGCAAGGATTTAATTATTTCCGGGGGTTC
>JBKJMK010000336.1:0-5291 GCA_046596005.1 Usitatibacteraceae bacterium
GATAGACACACCGTTTTTACTGCAAGGATTTCTGCTCGAAGATAACGAACAGCTGCAGCAATTGCGTCAACATTGCCTGTGGGCAATGATCGACCCGCATCGTTCGGTCGGAATAACGTTCGACACGCCCGCAAGTCGCAAATTAACACCTCCACGAACGACAACGGTGCCAAGCCGTGCGCCGCAGACATCAGCTGAGACGAAAAGGCCAGAAAATATCAAGGTGGGTTCCCGGGAATTCGCCATTTCGGCCAAGGATAGTCGCAGTCAAGGCACCAGCAGTTCCTCGCGCGGCCAGCTTGCACCTTCGGCCGCCGCACGTCGCGCGGGATCGGACAACGCTTCAGGCTCAGTATCAAGCGGCGGCCTGCGGAGCCTGTGGGGCAACCTTCGTGAAGGTGTCACCGGCATGTTCGCCCGCAACGAAAGTGACAAACCTTATCTTGACGATACAGTGGAAGCGTCCAGCCCAACCGGGGAATTAGCGCGTCCCTCCTTCATACCCGATACTGTTCAGCTGAGCGCCTACGAGGACAAGACAACCGTAGAAGTGGAAATTGGCGCAGCGGCGGACTCCTTTAAGCGCACTCACGATTTGTTGCACCGTATCGCCGAAGACATCCGGACTGGGAATGGGTTGCGACTTGAAAATGTCGAAACGGTCGTTGAGGACATGGTAGACACCATGGTACGCAACCCTGATGCACTCATGTGGGTAGCCAGAATGCGTGAGCAGGATTTGACCATTTACGGCCACGGCCTAAGTGTTGCCGTAAATCTGGTGGCCTTTGGGCGCCACCTCGGATATCCCAGAGAACAGCTTGCGCAGCTTGGCATGCTCGGCCTGCTGCTGGACATCGGCAAGATAAAGCTGCCACGCGAATTACTGGAAAAAAATGCCCGCCTCACTGCTGACGAGTTCGAGCTGATTAAGGAACACGTTGATCTTGGCCTCGCCATTTTGCATGCTACGCCGAAAATTCATCCCGATGTGCTCGAAGGCATCGCCCAACACCACGAACGCATGAATGGAAGCGGTTATCCCAATAATTTGATGGGCGACAAGATCAGCACGTTCGGACGAATGGGTGCCATCGCTGACACCTATGCTGCCGTGACCAAGCCACGGCCTTACGCCGAGGTGGTATCACCGCACCAGGCACTACAAATGCTCTCTTCCTGGAGTGGCAGCCAGTTTCAAGCCGATATGGTGGAGCAATTTATCCAGTCGATCGGTGTGTTTCCGGTGGGCAGCATGGTCGAGCTCTCGACCGGCGAAGTTGCTGTCGTGGTCACGCACAGCAAATTTAAGCGACTGCGCCCGAAAGTGCTGATACTCACCGAACCGGACAAAACCATCCGTGTTAATCCAAGCACGTATGACTTGCTTTACGATGTGTCCGATACCCCCGTCTATATTCGGTGTGGCTTGCCAAGTAAAGCGTATGGCCTCGATCCGCGTGATTTCTACGCAGCCTGACATCCACGTCAGTTTGAAGAAACAATGAGCGACACGTCCAACCCCCGCGCGTTTGCCACCGCTTTGCGGGGCACAGACAGTGAAGCGAGTGCGCTTCAGCAATTGCACCGTACGGCGCTGAAATCAACACTCACCAACGCGATAGATCACGCGCGCATGGCACAGCGCGTGGTGGCTGTGTTGATCATTGTGCTGGCACGATCAGATCGCCTCGATGCCTTGCTGGGCGTCCCTACTTCACAAATAATGCAACGCGCACTCGGCCGCATCGCCGCCGCACTGCGACCAGTTGATCGTTTCGTGCAACTCTCCGACGAAAAAATCTGCGTGATACTGCCAAATCTCAAAAGTGACGCGTTACCGTTGCTCGCTGCCAGCAAAATTCAACAGGCCTTCGAAACGCCCTTCAGTATTGATGACAATCTTGTCGCCGTCCGCCCGGTGATCGGAATCGCCGCTTTTCCAGCGCAGGCTGCGACCGCTGAAGAACTCCTCGTCCATGCTGATATTGCTACGCGCATCGCCCAGGACCGCGATATTCTCCAGTACGTGTTCCAGTCCGATGATAGACGCGCCGCCGATACCTACACAGGTCTGAACACGGAGTTGCGTGAAGCGATACGAACCAATCAGCTTGAAGTCTTCTACCAGCCGAAAGTTGATCTGAAAACCGGCCGGTGCAAAAGCGTTGAGGCCTTGCTTCGTTGGACACTTCCCGATCATGGTGCCATTCCTCCACCGGTTGTTATACGGGTAGCCGAGGCCAACGGCATGATCAGCAGTCTCACTGAATGGGTGTTGAATACAGCCTTGCGTCACCAGTCCGAGTGGAAGCGAATCGGTATTACACTCAATGTCGCCGTCAATCTTTCTACCATCACGCTGGGCGACGCTGCATTGCCAAGTCTGATCGACCAGGCCATCGGCACGTGGCAAGCGGATCCTTCTGGCCTGACCTTCGAAATCACCGAGAATGCCACGATCAACGACATGGAATACTCGCTGGCAATCATGAATCAGTTGAAAAAAATCGGCGTGAAGCTGTCGGTCGATGATTTCGGCACCGGCTATTCGTCACTTTCCTACGTGAAGCGTTTCCCGCTCGACGAATTGAAAATCGACAAACTGTTTGTTCAGCACATGCGCAACAATAAAGGTGATCAGCAAATTGTCCGCTCGGTGATCGATCTCGCGCACAACTTCGATCTCATCGTCGTCGCTGAAGGCGTGGAAGACGATGCCACTTTCAAAGAACTTAAGCGCATGGGTTGCGATATGGCCCAGGGCTACGTGATCAGTCCGGCCATTCCGTCGGGCGCACTGATCGAATGGATGAAACGCCATAAATAGCGGGACGCGGCCCGTTCATGTTTTTGTTGATGCGCTGCTGTGCTAACCTATGATTTTGTTGCGTCAATTCCGGCACACACAATCCGCGCGTTAAATTCAGGGCAACCTTTGAGCATCCTTCATGAACCTCAACACTGAACAAGTCGCCGAACTCCTCGCAGGTATCGCCCGATCGCAGCAAGCAATTATCGACGCCATCGAAAGTGAACGCGGCGGTTGGCGGAGTATCCACCTTCTCCCCAAACTCAACACGGCATCCAATATCCGGCTGGCTACACCGCGTTTACTCGATATTCCTTCACGCATTCTCTTGCGTTCACAAGGGCGCGTGCCAATGGACGTTGCTACGATCGCACTCGCGCTTGAAGCGGCCGTCAGCGGCGTCGCACCAGTACCGACGCCATCTAAAGCGCTTGCTGCTTCGCAATCCGCTCCGGTGGCAGCGGCCGCCGTTGCAGTGTCCGCTGTTGTCGCCGACGACGGGCTTGGAAATTTCTTCGACTCCTGAACTTCATTGCGACGCAGGCCAATTGTTTTTGCAACTGTGAGCGGAGGGAAAATGAATGCAACAAAGCTGTCCAATCGCTCACGCGTTGTACTTTTAGCTACCTTCGCCGGGTTGAGTTCGCTCGCTGCCGTTGCGGCCGCAGAAGCCAAAGTCACCGCATACTTTTCTGCTGGTATGACTTGCGCAGGCGCCCCATTGGTCAACTTTGTGGCCAACGGTTCAGCCGTCAAGATTTCACTGTGCGTGACTACCACCACCGAGGCACTGTGCGGGCACACTATCAAACTGCAGCCAGCTGACGCGCGTGAAAGTGGGCGCTTTCACGTTACTGCGGTGACACGCGGACCAAACTACCCTGATCCAAATAGCGCATTGACTTTCCCGACCCCAATCACCAACCCACCTGCCGCGTCAGATTTCGGTGCCACCGTCCCACGCGACGCCGTTGCCGCCGCCGCAAAACAATTGCTGGCAACTTTCGATGTTGCCCCGCAGGCAAACGCGACCAACAATGTCTACACGATTAGCCTATCGCCCACCTCGTCCGTTGGCGTCAGCGCAGATAGCACCTGCAGCCTGCCGACCGATTCACCCATCGCGGCAAGCGTGAAGTTGCTGCGCAGTTCACGCACAGCGGCGAAGAAATAAACGCTGGTGTGCTTGCGTATATCAATCAGTTTCCCGGTTTGCAGACTTCATTTAATCGCGATTTTTTTGGCGATGTGGTTCAGCGTGTGGAACACATGTTCCTTGGCCGCAGAAGCCAACGAGGTTGCAAGCGGACTTAGCCGCAGGCTTATCGTCGGCTATCAGGGCTGGTTTGGTTGCCCGGGAGACGCGCCTGGCAATATCCGATGGGAGCACTGGTTCCAAAAAAACAATTCCGGCGTCGACAATCTGGCAGTTGATCTCCTCCCCTCGGTCGCGCGGTTCCACGCGGAAGATCTCTGCCCGACTCAACTGCATCGCGCTGACGGTTCACAGATCAGCGTTTTTTCCTCACAGAATCCGCGCGTAGTCGCCGCACATTTTGAATGGATGCGCGATCACGCAATCGATGGTGCCGCCGTGCAACGTTTCGTCGGCCCGCTCGCCACACCTGAACTGAAACAGCGCAGTGATCAAGTGCTGCGCAACGTGCGGGCCGCAGCAGAAGCAAACGGGCGCGTTTTTTATGTGACGTACGATATTTCCGGTGCGGATGCGAGGAACGTCGTGGCTGACATTCGGCGGGATTGGCAATATCTGGTCAACAATTTGAAAATTACCGGAAGCCCGCGTTATCTGCACGTCAATGGAAAACCGCTGCTGCAGTTGTGGGGCTTTGGCTTCAAGGACAGGCCAGGCACGCCAGCGGAAGCGTCATCGCTGATCAACGAGTTGAAAATGGGTCGCGATAATCTTAGGAGCGCAACACTCATCGGCGGCGTTCCCGCCAATTGGCGGACGCTGGACGGCGATTCGCAATCCGACCCTGGCTGGGCAAAAGTCTATCGCAGCTACGATGTGTTGAGCCCCTGGTCAGTAGGTCGCTTTCGCGACGATGCCGGCGTAAACAAATTTGTCCTTCAGCGTGTGATACCGGATATGGCGGAAACAAAACGTCTCGGCATCGGCTACATGCCGGTCGTATTTCCCGGCTTTTCCTGGTTTAACTTGCAAACTGCACGCGGCCAAAACAAATTGGCGATCCTCAATCAAATCCCGCGCCGCTGTGGTAATTTTCTCTGGCGCCAAATTTCAAGTCTTATGGACGCGCGTGTCGAGATGCTCTTCGCCGCAATGTTCGATGAAGTCGACGAAGGCACCGCCTTGTTCCCAACCGAGCCGCGCCAGGACCGGTTACCGAAAGGCGGGCAAATGTCGTTTCTCAATCAGGATGGCTGCGCGCTTGCCGATGATTGGTATCTGCGCATTACCGGCAAAGCCGCAGACTATCTGCGCCGAAATGAG
>JBKJMK010000156.1:0-2879 GCA_046596005.1 Usitatibacteraceae bacterium
ACGGCAGGCATGCAATCGCGCATCAATCTTATTGTCGCCGAAACCAATAACGCCTTTGCGGCCAGCAATGTAACGCAACGCATACGGCTCGTGTACGCGGGTGAAGTCAGTTACGTGGAAACGAATTTGTCGGCCGACCTCGTCCGACTAACCGCCACCAACGACGGCTTCATGGATGAGGCACACGCGCTGCGAAATTTGTACGCTGCCGATCTGGTCAGCTTGTGGGGGAATTATCCGGTTGGTGGTGGCTGCGGGCAATCAAATATCATGTTGACCGAGGATGCCAGTTTCGAGAGTCAGGCGTTTACCGTGGTTGATCGAAACTGCGCGGCAAGCAATTACAGTTTCGCCCATGAGCTCGGCCACAACATGGGCTTGCTGCACGACACTGCCGATGCGCCCGGCGGCACTTCCGTCACGCCGGAAATGAGTACCACGCTGACGCCAATCAGTTATGCGCATGGCTACGTTGATACGCCGAATCTTTTTCGCACCATCATGGCGTTGGCGACATGCGCGAACTGCACGCGCATCGCTTATTTTTCAAATCCGAGTGTGCAGTTCAATGGCGCACCGACCGGCGATTCCACTGCGAGAGAATTCCAGGCACTCAACGACACGCGCGAAACCACCGCGAATTTCCGCGATTCCGCCGCCGTCAACCTCAGCGGACCAGGTACGGTTGTCTTTTCGCCCGCGACTTATTCCGTTAACGAGAATGTTGGCTCGATAACACTATCGGTAACGCGCCATGCAGGAACAAGCGGCGGCGTCTCTGTCAATTACGCAACCGCCAATGGCTCCGCGACGGCTGGCGTGGACTACACAGCGACCAGCGGCACACTCACCTGGGCGAACGGTGAGTCAGGCATCAAAACATTCAGCGTCCCGATCCTGCAAACCGCATCCGTAAGCTCGCCAAATTTCACCGTCGCGCTCAACACACCCAGCGGCGGCGTATCGATAGGCGCACCCGGCTTCAGCGCAACCGCGACGGTCACCATCAACGATTTTCCGCAAACCGGTGCGGCGATCATTCAAAGCGCACCGCCACCCGGCGGCTTCCTCAATATCCCCTACTCGTATACGGTGATGGCCAGCGGCGCGCCAACAATCGGCTATTCGAACGAACCGGTGCAGACGCTCCCGCCGGGATTGACGCTCAACACCGCCACCGGAAATATTTCGGGAATTCCAAGCACCTTGGGAACGTTTAATCAGGGTGCCATAAAAGCGTTTAATAGCAGCCCACCCGCTGCGAGCCAGCCCTTTTCCATCACCATCACCGGTGCCCCGCCCAGCCCGCCAACCATCAACACCGCCATCGCCGGTGACACGCAAGCCAGCATCACCTTCACGGCATCGGCAAGCCAGGGCAGCGCGCCGATTAGTGGCTACACCATCACATGTAACCCGGGCACGCATACCGCCACGGGGTTAACCTCACCCATCAATGTCACCGGCCTTGCCAACGGTACCGAATATACCTGCGGTGTTGCAGCGACCAACGCTTACGGCACCGTCGTCTCTTCGACGCTCCTCGTCACGCCAGTACTCAATGCGCCTCCCGCCTTGGTCACTGTTAAGTCACGCAAGATTCACGGTGCCGCGGGCGCGCAGTTCCTCACCATCAATGCCAACGCACCAATCAACGGCGCAATCAGCATCGAGCCACGCGGCAGCGGCAGCGCTGGCCATACCGTTGTGTTTTATTTCAATGGTGTAATCGCCAGCGTCGGGGCCGTGACGGCGAAAGACGCGAATGGAATCGATGTCGGCACGGTATCAGTCAACCGGGTCGGCAATAGCGTCGAGGTGAATCTCCTCGGCGTTCACGACAATAAACGCATCAGCATTTCACTCCCCGGCGTAAATGGGAGCGCGACTGTTTTTCAAACCTCGCTTGGTTTTCTCGTTGGCGATTTCAACAACACAGGTTCGGTGAACGCAAGCGACATCAGCGCAGTAAAAGCGCGCGTCGGCCAAGCAATGGCCGCCGCCAATTTCAGGTTTGATGTGAACACGACCGGTGACATTGGCGCTACGGATGTTTCGGCTGTCAAAGCGCGATCAGGGCTGGTGTTGCCGTAGTTCACTCCAGCGCAGATTTTTCTTTTTCGCACCAATGCCTTGCCGCTCAAACGGGGAAGTCCAGTGTGACAAATTCACTATCGCGACTGGTGCAGTGCGCTTACAATCTAATAGATAGGTGTCACTGCGTTGGCATGCAGTTTCTTCCGCCTAAAATGTAGCAGACCATTCGACCGTCGACAAAATCATTGTTCATTCGGATACGATGTCAAGCGCGAATTAGCACCACCTTTCCACAAGAAACGGCCTCCAGCATGATGAATTCGAGCATTAGCAGGTTTTTGCAATCACTACTGATTCTGCTGTTGTGCTCCGCGCTGATGTCCAGCGCAAACGCGCAAAGTGCAAGTGCCTCGGCCAAAATTTCTGCTCAAACCGAAATCCCTTCCATTGTGTTGTCATCCGATGGCAACAGCAAATCTGCCGCAGCCGCGGCGACGCTTGCCAACGCTTCAAAACCCATTGCTTCGCTTCGCGCTCGCCTTGTTGATATGGATTTTTCAGCGCTCGACAAGACCTATGCAAAACTTGTTGCGGACGCGGCACCACAAATCATCCGAATCCCTTTTTTCGATGACGCCGTTTTTCTTGTCCAGATCACCCGCACTGAATCAACATCAAGTGGTGGCATCGCGTACATCGGCAACGTGCCGGGTGATGCACACAGCATCGTGATTCTGGTCGTAAATGACGGCACGATATCGATCAACTTGTCCGCACTAGGTCAGCGCTATGAAATACATGGGTCGGCAAAATCAGGATATGTCGCCAAGCAAATGAGTGTC
>JBKJMK010000367.1:0-5320 GCA_046596005.1 Usitatibacteraceae bacterium
GGGGATTCTCGGCTTCCATAACCGCTGGTATCCCCTGGCGGTGGAGAGCGCCCTCACCGTAACGCTGCCGAACGAGCTGGTCATCAAGCTCGTCACTGCGCCGGTATTCCTGGGCACTAAGCTGGAGGCGTACAAAGGGCGGGGTAATGGCGATTACATGGCGAGCCATGATCTTGAAGACGTCATCACCGTTGTCGATGGCCGCGCAACATTGTTTGAAGAAGCGACGCAATCGCCGCCGGTATTGCGCGCGTATCTTGCAACCGAGTTCAGGCAGCTTCTGGACAATCGGGATTTTATGGATGCGCTGCCCGGTCAACTGCCGACGGACTTAGGCAGCCAGGCGCGCATACCGGGCCTGATCAAAAAATTAAAGCAACTCTCAGGCTTAGGGTGACATGAACTCGGCAACCATCGTCCAGAAACTCTGGAACTACTGCAACGTCCTGCGTGATGACGGAATGAGTTACGGCGATTACGTCGAACAGCTCACCTATCTGTTGTTCCTCAAGATGGCCGATGAGCGCAGCCAGCCGCCGTATAACCAAAATGCGAGCCAGCCGAGCATGATCCCAAAGGCGTATGGATGGCCCGAGCTTCTGAAACGCGACGGCGATGAATTGTTTGACCATTACCGACACACGCTGGAAAAGCCGGGTGCCGAAAAAGGCATGCTTGCCCTCATCTTCAACAAAGCGCAGAACAAGTTTCAGGACCCGGCCAAGCTACGGCGGCAAGGCGTGAAGGCGAACGTGATCTTCTTTGATCGCGAACCCGCTTCCGAAACGCCATGGACCAAGAAGGTGTGGATTTACGACCTGCGCACCAACAAACACTTCACGCTCAAGACTGCGCCGATGAAGTACTCCGACCTGGATGAATTCGTCACGCTCTACAACCCGGCCAATAAGCATGTGCGCAAGGCTACATGGAGCGTCGAGAATCCCGAAGGCCGCTGGCGTGCGTACGACTACGCCGAGCTTATTGCACGCGACAAGGCCAGCCTTGATATTTTCTGGTTGAAGGACGATAGCCTTGCGGATTCCGATAACCTGCCGCCGCCGGATGTGATTGCGCAGGAAATCGTTGAGGATCTGGAAGCGGCGCTGGAGCAGTTTCGGTTGATTGCGGGGGATCTGGCTGGCGCGGAAGCGGCGCAATCAGAAAACGCGTAGATTGTTTATTCATGCGACGTTTCGAGCACAAATGCTCCACCATGTGCGCCAGTGCTAGAGTTTTCGCGGGAATTTATCAGATTTCCGCAATCGTCTTCGTCAGATAAAACCACTCATTTCCCGGTTCCGCCTTGGCATCTGGAAACAGAATGCAGCCTTCGTCGCTGGCCAGCAGAGGTGTGCCGTCATGCCGGGTCGCGATCAGATCGCCTTTATTTAAACGATCAAAACTTGCCCATGCACGACTGAAGGTATCACCCACGTTATTTTTGTCGTGAACTTCAATCATGCGTAGCGCTTCATATTTTTCCACCGGTTGTGGTGGCGGCGACGATGTGATCCCGAGGAACGCAAGCGTATTGAGAATCGCGCGATAGCCAACGTCGGGCGAGACCGGGTCATCGTGTGCGCCGCACTCAAGCGTGATCGCATAGCCACCGACTGAGCGCATATATTCCGTGGTGCCGACGCCATAGCGTGGGTCCGTGTTCAGCGCGTTTGCCAGTCCCGCCTGCACCCGCCGCTCCACACCTTTCGCATAGGTATTCAACCAGCCCTCCACAAACCGGTGCACCCCGAGCCGCTTGGCGAGCGCGCGTTCCTTTTCGAAATGCTTGAATGGTTGCAGCATACCGGTATTGTTTTGCGGCCCGAGCATGGCGAAGGCCGGATTCTGCGCACGCGTCGAATGCAGATCGAGCAACACCTCATGTTTCGCGAGCAAAGGGCACAACCAATTGGCGACGTGGTCTTCAAAATCGGCGGGTTGCGCGACGGGATATAGATTGCGGTTCAGGTTCCGGTCGCCCGCCCGCTCGCGGCGCGCGTAGGCCAGCGGATTTGTTATCGGCACGAACGTGACCGAACCGCTGACGATACTCAAGCGCTGATGCTCAATATCTTCGAGCACGCGCTGAATCGCTTGCGTGCCACAGGTCTCATTGCCGTGGACCGCGCCTGTGATGATGATGCGCGGCCCGGTTTTGGGTGCCGTGAAGTTGACAGATTTGAAGTGTAGGCCGGTCGGTGCACCGGGCGAAATGTCGGGTTCGGCCATTTGCAGTGTGTTTGGTGGGCCGTCCTGGACTTGAACCAGGGACCAAAGGATTATGAGTCCTCTGCTCTAACCAACTGAGCTAACGGCCCTTGTGTGAAGGGATGCTGAACCTTGATTATAACGGGTCAGCCATTGGCGCTGTCATCAGAGCACAACGAATTCGATGCATACTGGCACGATGTCGACGCACTATCTTCATTCACTGATGGCACCGCGTAGCGTAGCGGTCATCGGCGCATCCGAGCGCGAGGGCGCGTTGGGTCGCTTTGTGCTCGAGAACATGCGCAATAACGGTTTTCAAAGCGCGCATGAAGGAATTTTGTACGCAGTCAACCCGAAGTACCGTACCGTCTTTGGCGAAAAATGCTATCGATCAGTTGACGATTTACCGACCGTGCCTGATTTGATGGTGATCACCTCGCCCGCCGACACCGTCGCCGGCATCTTGCACAACGCGGGCACCTTTGGCGTCAAGAACGCGGTGGTGCTGTCAGCGGGCTTTAGCGAATCAGGTAAAGACGGGCGCATCCGCTCCAAGCTGGTCGAGGCGGAGTTGACACGTTTCGGCATGCGCATGATCGGACCAAATTGCGTCGGCATCATGCGCCCCGCCATCGGTGTGAATGCAACGTTTGCCAGTACCGCCTGTCGATCCGGCTCGCTAGCGCTGATTTCCCAGTCAGGTGCCGTTTGCACCGCGCTGCTGGATTGGGCCGCGACGACCGAGATCGGTTTTTCCAGCGTTGTCTCGCTCGGCGGTGCGCTCGATCTTGATTTTGGCGAACTACTTGATTATCTCGTTCATGATGCCGAGACAAAAAGTATCTTGTTATACATAGAGGGCATTCGGGATGCGCGCGGTTTTCTATCGTCACTGCGTGCAGCAGCGCGGGTAAAGCCGGTGGTGGTGTTCAAGGCCGGGCGCCACAGTACGGGCACCCAGGCGGTCACCAGCCATACCGGTGCGCTGGCCGGCAATGATGCCGTGTTCGATGCTGCACTCGCGCGTTCCGGTGCTGTCCGCGTATCAAGTTCGCTGCAGTTATTCGCGGCAGCACGCATTCTCGCCATCACAAAACGTCCACAAGGCGCGCGGCTGGCGATTGTCACCAACGGTGGTGGCCCTGGTGTCGTGGCCGCCGACGCGGTCGTGGACAACCGCCTTGAACTCGCCAAACTCGCCAAACCCACGATTGAAAAGTTGGACGCAGCACTACCGGCGCATTGGTCACAGTCAAACCCGGTCGACATCATCGGCGATGCGACGCCGGCGCGTTTTTCTGCCGCCACCCAAGCCGTGATGGATGATGCCAACGTGGACGCGGTACTTGTCATGTTTTGCCCGCAACGGGTGACCACGCCAGAGGCTGCCGCAGCCGCGATCATTCCGGTTGCACAGCAACACGAAAAGCCACTGTTCACCGCATTTCTTGGCGGTGCGTCGATCATCGGGGCGCGCTTGATGCTGGAGAAAGCCGATATCGCCAACTTCATGACGCCGGAAAATGCTGTGGAGGCGATGTCACTTTTGGTTCGCTTCAAACGCCATCAAGAAATGCTGCTTGAGTCGGTGCCAGCATTTGCGGGCATGAATTTTCACGACGCTTCGCAAGCGGTGACGAAAGCGACGCACATCCGCGCGGCTGCGTTGGAACAAAAGCGTACCTTGCTGACAGAAATGGAATCGAAATCGTTACTCGCGGCCTTTGGTTTGCCGGTAAATGTTGGCGAACTTGCCCATACGTCAGAGAACGCACAGGCCGTTGCGAAAGCAATGGGCTACCCCGTTGTAATGAAAATTCATTCGCCCGACATCACCCACAAAAGCGATGTGGGTGGGGTGCGGCTCAATCTTGTCAACACCAGGCAAGTGGGGCATGCCTTCGATGACATGATCGAACAGGTCAAGCGTATCCAGCCTGATGCACGCATCGATGGCGTCAATATCCAGCCAATGATGAAATTTTCCCACCAACGCGAAGTGCTGGTGGGGTTAAAACGCGATGCGGTTTTCGGGCCGGTGATTGCCTTCGGTGCCGGTGGTGTTGCCGTTGAGGTGGTGCATGATTTAGCACTTGCCTTGCCGCCACTTAATCCCCGACTCGCCGTAACATTAATGGATTCCACACGGATTAGTGATGTGCTCAACGCGTATCGCGACGTACCTGCAATCGACGAAGCCGCACTCATCGATGTGCTGCAACGTGTGTCCATGATGGCCTGCCTGTTGCCGTGGATCGAAGAAATGGATTTAAACCCGGTGTTGGCTCACCCTGCAGGCGCTTTCGTCGTGGATGCACGTGTCGTTATCAATCCCGCGCTGCCGATCACCGACCATCGCTATCGCCATATGGCGATATTTCCTTATCCTGTGGAGCTTGAGAAGGAAATATGTCTGAAGGACGGCAGCACGCTGATGTTGCGGCCAATCCGGCCGGACGATGCCGAACGGGAACACATCTTCGTCGCGAGGCTTTCGGATGCCTCGCGCTACTCACGATTTCAACATTCGGTGACGGCACTTTCGCCGGAGATGATGGCGCGTTTTACACAGCTCGATTACGATCGCGAAATGGCGTTTCTGTTGCTTGTCCCGGGCACCGATGAGATCGCCGGTGTGGCGAGGTATTTCCCCAACCCGGACCGTGTTAGCGCCGAGTTTGCGTGCGTGGTCGCCGATGAGTGGCAAGGTCGCGGTGTTGGTACTGTATTGATGAAAGCGTTGATCGCGCGCGCGCGCGCGGTCGGCTATACGTCGCTTGACGGGGCGGTATTGTCGGCGAACCTGGGCATGCTGACATTGGCCGGGCAGCTGGGTTTCATTTCGGAACCAGGTAACGACCCGAGTCAAACGATCAAAGTGGTGCTGACGCTTGATTCGGCAAAAGCAGAATCCTGAATACAAAGAGTCCACAAAAAAATGGCCAGCATTGCTGGCCATTTTTTTCAAAAACACCGCCGATCAGCTGTCGGTTTCCAGGAAGCTCTTGAGCTTCTCTGAACGCGAAGGATGACGCAGTTTACGCAATGCTTTCGCCTCAATCTGGCGAATGCGCTCACGCGTGACATCGAACTGCTTGCCGACTTC
>JBKJMK010000123.1:0-6932 GCA_046596005.1 Usitatibacteraceae bacterium
AAATCGCGCACCCAGTAGCTCAGACGATCAGCCTGGTCGATTATGTTTTGCACATGCGATTTAGAGTCTGCGTTGATTTCGTCAAGGATTAGTTCTGCACTACTGCGTATGTTGGCAAGCGGGTTGCGAATACTATGGGCGACCGACAGGGCCATTTCACCGATCACAACTAATGCTTCGGTCTCGGAACGAGTCTTTTCTTCCTCAAGCTTCACAGCCATAAGGACATTGTCAAAGCGCGCCGAAAGTGCATTCAATAGAGCACGATGCACCTTGGTGTGAACCATCACCAGTAAAAGCGTGAGTACCAGCAGGGCACCGCCAACCAGGACCGTGATGCGGACACCCGACCGGACGAGCAAAATGCTCATCGGCAACAACGCAATCATCGTGGTGATGCCGCAGAGGGTACGATGCGGTGCAAAGTAAGCCACCGATCCGGTCGTCATCAACGCAATGAGCATAATCACGGGCATCTGCGCAGTCTGCGTCTCTGGCAGCAACACCGTTCCCATCGCCGCCCAAAGCAATGCAAGGATGATACTGCCACCAACAAAGCGCCATTCCCATGCTGCGAAATCTTCGACCGCAGGGTTTTTTTGGATGAATAGTTTATAGAGCCCATACCGTCCAAGCATTACCAGAAACGCCGCGATAAACCACGCGAACATGAGCGGCCGAGACATTTCCACCCAGAGGATAGCGCCGAGCAGGAAGGTGACCATCAATTCAACGAGATAACCGACGACGGAAAACCGATAAAGCAGTCGGGTCTGCTCCGCGAAAATAGGCTGCTCGATGAACACGCGGTCCTGCTGTGTCAGTTTGAAGGGCAGGGCGCTGGTCGTTTGTTGAGTATTTTTATTAGGCATTTATTTTGCCTTGATCGCTAAGATGACAGGGGCAGTTTCTTGCGCTGTTTGTTGTCCCGGTATCCCGACAAGTTGCAAAGTCCAATTCAGCAGCTGAACCAGATCTGCTGGAAAATTTTCTGCAAGAGCAGTTTTTTACGACTGGATAACTCGCGAAATCGTACATCATTGTATTCCTGATGCGATACTTGTTGCCACGCTTTATGCACCTCACGTTGACGGGCCGAGGCAGAATGCAAATCGCCCCGTCAAGGGGCGATTTGCATTTTCTGGTGGCCTGAGGCGGAATCGAACCACCGACACAAGGATTTTCAGTCCTCTGCTCTACCGACTGAGCTACCAGGCCAAATTCTTCAACCGCTGCGAGCCCGTGATTATAGCGGCAACCGCCCATAATTCCAACACGCTCTAAGTCATTTTTCTGGGTCCTGTGGCCCAGAACTAAAAGTAGGCAACGGATGCCGGGCTGTCTTCCCTGCCCTGAAAACGTTGCTTTGGCGACATGTCCTGTCCGGCCGTGCGAACGCGATTTCGATTATGACTTGGATGACGACGACCAACGTGCACCTTGGGGGTTCAATGCGCCTCCTCCCAATTCCTCCCCACCCCCGGCTCCGCCACCAGTGGCACATCCAGCGTCGCGACGCTGCTCATCAATTCCGGCACCATCTTCTTCACGCGCTCGAGTTCGGATTCCGGTACCTCCAGCACCAGTTCATCGTGCACCTGCATAATCATGCGCGTAGCCAGTTTCTCGGCTTCCAGCCAGCCTTGCACCGCGATCATCGCAAGCTTGATCAAATCCGCCGCAGTACCTTGCATGGGCGCATTGATGGCAGCGCGCTCGGCCCCTTGGCGGCGCCCCTGGTTGCCGCTCTTGATGTCCGGCAACCATAAACGTCGGCCAAATACCGTTTCCACATATCCGCGCTCGTGCGCTTCTGCACGCGTGCGCTGCATGTACGCTGCGACCCCGGGGTAGCGGGCGAAATATTTGTCGATGTAGAGCTTCGCCGCAGAATTCTCTATACCCAGATTGCTCGCAAGTCCGTAGGCACTCATGCCGTAAATCAAACCGAAGTTGATAACCTTGGCGTAGCGGCGCTGCTCGCTTGAGACCTGATCGCGCGGCACGCTGAATACTTCCGAGGCAGTGGCCCGATGCACATCTTCACCTTTGGCGAAGGCATCCAGCAGACCGGGATCGCCAGATAAATGCGCCATGATTCGAAGCTCAATTTGCGAATAGTCGGCGGACAGGATCTTGCTGCCGGGCGGGGCAATGAATGCTTCGCGGATGCGGCGGCCTTCTGCGGTGCGTACGGGGATGTTCTGCAAATTAGGGTCGTTTGAGGACAAACGGCCCGTGACCGCAATCGCCTGGCCATAGTTGGTATGCACCCGGCCAGTTTTTGCGTTCACCATGCGCGGCAGTTTGTCGGTGTAGGTGCTTTTGAGTTTGGCGATACTGCGATATTCGAGGATGATTTTTGGCAGCGGATGATCTTCTGCAAGCTTGACCAGTGTTTCCTCATCAGTCGACGGCGCGCCGCCGGGTGTTTTTTTGAGTGGCTTGATGCCTTTTTTTTCGAATAGAATTTCGCCGAGTTGTTTTGGTGAACTTAGATTGAAGGGCTGGCCTGCTTCCTCAAAGGCCCGAGCTTCAAGTGCCAGCATCTTGATGCCGAGCTCCCCACTCTGTTTGTCCAGCAAAGCACTATCAATAAGAACACCGTTGCGCTCGATTGTTAGTAACACACGCGAGGTGGGCATCTCGATTTTTTCGTAGATGAAATTGAGTTTTGCCTCAGCAGTTACTTGCGGATACAACGCCAGATGCAGTTGCAACGTAACATCAGAGTCTTCCGCCGAATAATTTGTGGCAGTCTCAATTGAGACTTGTTCGAAGCCGATTTGCGACGCACCTTTGCCAGCGACCTCTTCAAACGAAATCGTCTTCGCGTTGAGATGCCGCGTGGCCAATGAGTCCATGTCGTGGCGCTGATGGCTTTCCAGCACATAGGATTGCAGCAGCGTATCGTGTACATAGCCCTTCACATTGATGAAGTGATTAGCGAATACGTGAAGGTCGTATTTGATGTTCTGGCCGAGTTTTTTCTTATGTTCGTTCTCCAGCCAGGGGCGCAATTTTGCAATAGACTGGTCGAAATCGAGTTGATCTGGCGCGCCAGGATAAATATGTCTCAATGGCAGGTACGCGGCCTCACCCGCGATGCACGCGAAAGATAGCCCGACGATTTGTGCCTGCATTTGATCGAGGCTGGTCGTTTCTGTATCAACGCAAGCCAGTTCAGCGGCGTTCAATTTTTCTATCCATGCATCGAGTTGGGTGTCGGTGAGAATGCATTCGTAGTTACGGGTATCGACGAAAGCGTGTGCTATTGCCCCCTCTTGCAACACCGAAAGTGGCGAATTCGATGCAGACCATCTTGCGGCACCGGTGTCCTTTGCTGCCTGCTTCAACAAAGTCGTGTCCGCCATTTCTCCTGCAATTGGGGAATGGCTGGGATGGAGGCTTGCGCCCTTGTGCAGCGCCGCACGCATTCCCTTAAAACCAAACTGTTCATAAAGCTGATCAAGTTTCGCAATATCCGGCGCTTTATGCTCGATGGTGTCAAAATCAAACGACAACGGCACATCGCATTTCACCGTAACCAGCAGACGGCCCGTAGGCAACCAATCGAGCGCTTTGCGCAGGTTTTCGCCGACTACACCTTTGATATTTACCGCATTGGCAACCACGCCATCGAGCGAACCATATTCAGCAATCCATTTCGCAGCGGTTTTGGGGCCGACTTTTTCAACGCCGGGGACGTTATCGACCGTATCGCCCATCAACGTCAGGTAATCAATAATTCTGTCCGGAGGCACACCAAATTTGTTTTTGACACCCTCGATATCCAGTGTCTCGTTCGACATGGTGTTGACCAGCACCACGCTCTCATTAACCAGTTGCGCCAAGTCTTTGTCGCCAGTGCCAATGATAGTTTCGACGCCATGCGCCGTGGCATGTTTGGAAAGCGTACCGATAATGTCGTCAGCTTCCATACCATCAACGACCACACACGGCCAGCCTAGCGCTTCGGCGACTTCGCGGATGTACCCGATCTGGTGGGCGAGGTCTTCTGGCATCGATGCACGATTGGCTTTGTACTCGGCGTAAATGTCGTCGCGGAAGGTCTTCCCTCTGGGATCAAACACACAGGCGCTATAATCGGCAGGGTAATCAACGCGAAGTTTATTAAGCATATTCGCCACACCGAAGATCGCGCCGGTGGGCTCCCCGGTCGGCGAACGAAAGTCCGGCATGGCATGAAAAGCGCGATAAAAAAAGCTCGAAATATCGACGAGCAACAAACGTGGGCGAGGTTTATTTGGGGCGCTCATGGCTGTAAACGGAGTATACGAAGTTGGAACAATCTCAGAACGCTAGAAATCAGGCCGGGAAAATCCCCAAGCCGTCCGATCCGGACATGAAGCACCAATCGCTTGCGGCTGCGCGTGAGTCGTGGTGGATGTTCAATATTATCGCCGAAATGGTTACGGCATCTGAGCGGTTGGTCGGTGTGTCGCCCGCCGTGGCCATTTTTGGGAGCGCGCGGTTAAAAGCTGACAACCGTTATTACGCGATCACTGAAACGATCGCGCGTAAATTATCCGACGCCGGATTCAGCGTGCTTTCTGGAGGAGGACCCGGCATCATGGAAGCGGCCAATAAAGGCGCGGTCGCCGGCAAGAGTCCGAGCGTGGGGCTCAATATTCTGCTGCCGTTTGAGCAGGGCGGCAACGGCTATCAAGATGTATCGATGATGTTTCAGCACTTTTTCGCGCGAAAAACGATGTTTGTGAAGCACGCGGCCGCTTACGTCGTGATGCCTGGCGGTTTCGGCACGCTCGATGAACTCTCCGAAGCATTAACATTAATACAAACGGGGAAGATTCGTCACTTCCCGATCATTCTGGTTGGTAGTGAGTTCTGGAGCGGCCTGATCGAGTGGATGAAAGACACCATGGTCAAAGAAAAAGTAATCTCTACCAGTGACGTCGATTTGTTCAAGCTGATTGATGATCCAGATCAAGTCGTCGCTGCGATCTTCGATCACTATGCTAAACGTGGATTTACCCCGTCGCCGGATGAACGTGCGCTGGAAATGGCGCTGTAGCAGTCTGTACGTAAATAATCGGAGCTTGCCATGCGCTTAATTACCCTATTGATCATCAGCACATTAACGCTTCCTGTGGTGGCACAGGCCCAGGCGCGACCGCGGCCGAAAGACCTGCAGGCCGTAGAAGATGTGCCGCCGCCACCGGAAGTAAAGCAGAGCGATACCGCGAAAGAACCCAAAGTGACGACGCGCCAATCAGGGACAGACACTATTGAGGAGTACAGGATCGGCGGAAGGCTTTACAAGCAGCGCATAAAGCCCGCGTCCGGACCCGCATACTATTTGATCGACGAAAAAGGCGAGGGCAAATTCACACGCGTGGATGGGCCGGATTTGAAGATTGCGGTGCCGACATGGGTGTTGTTGACGTGGTAAGAAATAAGAATATTTCAATTCTGTGAGCGTTTTTACCCCCATTTCCATCTTTGATGCCCGTACATTTGTCGCGCCGTATCGCGTCGGTGACATTATCGATTTTCAGAACATCGCTGCCGGTGTGGAGAACTCGAATTTTTTTGTTACGACAACAGAGGGACGTTACGTTCTCACTATTTTCGAAAAAATTCCACGCAAGGACCTCGATTTCTATATGGGATTGATGTCGCATTTGCACAGAAACGGCGTGGCCTGTGCGGCACCGCTTGCGACCGATACTGGCATCGTCATCCGGGAGTTGAAAGGCAAGCCTGCGGTGCTGGTGATGCGCCTTTCCGGCAACGATATTGCGCATCCAACGCCCAAGGACTGCCACGCTGTAGGTATGGCGCTCGCGCAAATGCACGAGGCCGCGCGATCCTTCAATTTGCAAATGTCCAACTGGCGCGGGCCGTCATGGTGGCGTAGTTACGCGCTGGAATTGAAACTACATTTGTCGTCGAGCGAGAACGAGCAAATCGCCACCGAAATCGCGCATCAGGAACACTTCGACCAACTCAATTTGCCGCGCGGCGTCATCCATGGCGATCTGTTCCGCGATAATATCCTTTGGGACGATCACGGCACCCACCACACGCCGCAGATGATCGATTTCTATTTTGCGTGCAACGAGCAATTGCTGTTTGACGTTGCGGTGACCGCGAATGATTGGTGCCTCGATTTTTCCGCGTACCCCGACGCAACGCTGCACTTGGCTAACACGCGCGCACTGCTAGCCGGCTACTCCTGTGTACGCGCCTTCAGTGCCGCCGAGTCTGATGCGTGGCCGCAGTTGCTGCGTGCCGCTGCGCTGCGCACTTGGCTGGGGCGGCTGGGTTATCATCACTTCCCGCGGAATTCGGAACTCACCCATCCCAAGGATCATCCGTTTTCTGCGCGATTGCTCAACTTTCACGCGACTCATGAATCCGAGATTCGCACCCTGATGCCGATGGCGTCTTAAATTTGCAGGCGCAATAATTTTTTATATGCAAGTCATCGACGTACCCGCCAGTGCCGGCATCACCTGGATCAAATTGTCTTTTGCGCTTTTTCGTGCGCAACCGTTCGGATGGATTTCACTCGTGTCGGCCTGGTTGATGCTGATGCTCGGATTGTTTCTCGTGCCACTCATCGGGCAACCCGTAGCGATCATTTTGCTGCCCGGCTTTTTTGCCGGCTTCGTTATCGCCGCTCGCGATCAGGAGGCTGGTCAGCGGGTTGGCGTGCATCAGTTGTTCGGCGCATTTCGCGTCAATGGGCGGTCGTTGGTTACGCTTGGCTCAATTACAATGCTGGCCGAACTCATGGTGATGATGTTACTTGCACTCATGGGTGTCCCGCAGTTTATTCCTGCGGATGCCAACGGCAGGGCGGATTTTCAAGCCCTCCAGCAGTTGCTGGAGGGTAAGGAATGGATGGTGGTGTTGGGTTTTGCGGTGTTGGTGACCATCAAGGC
>JBKJMK010000145.1:0-4872 GCA_046596005.1 Usitatibacteraceae bacterium
ATAGGCAAAACTCGCCGCCTGCATGCGGTCCCAGCCTTGTTCCATTTTGATGGCCATCATTTCGACCGCGATGATGGCCATCAAAATGGAACAAGGCTGGGACCGCATGCAGGCGGCGAGTTTTGCCTATACCTCAACTGCATTCCCGATGCTGACCGGAACCATTATCACGGCGGCGGGCTTTTTGCCAATCGCTACTGCCAAATCCGGCACCGGCGAATATACCCGATCAATCTTTCAGGTGACCTCGCTGGCGCTGATGATTTCATGGGTCGCGGCGGTCATTTTCATTCCCTATTTTGGATATAAATTTCTACCAGATTACAAGGACGGCCTTCCGGTCATTACACCAAGAACGCGTCGTATCGCGGACTGGGCAGCACGAATTCCATTAATTGGTAAACGCCTGGCGTTGCGCATCGCGCCGACTGGCGCAAGCGATGCCCATGATCTCGATCCCGCCCACAACCCCGCGGTACATGGCGAGCATGACGTTTATGGCAAACCGTTTTACCGGCGCTTTCGCGCAACCGTCGCGTGGTGCGTCACAAACCGAAAAACAGTGTTGTTGGCAACGCTCCTCTTGTTCGTCGCTTCCCTGTTTGCATTCAAGTTGCTGCAACAGCAGTTTTTCCCTTCCTCAACGCGCGTTGAGCTATTGGTTGATATCAAGCTGCCCGAAGGTTCATCATTTAAGGCGACTGAAAAGCAGGTCGAGGTGCTGGAAGCGTTTCTGGAAAAAGAAAAAAATCTGCATCTCAATTACGTAAGCTATGTCGGCGCCGGCACACCGCGCTTTTATTTTCCGCTGGATCAACAATTGCCAACGCCGAGTTTTGCGCAATTCGTCATCACCACCAACGACGTGAAGGCTCGTGAAGAGTTGCGCACCAAGCTAATCAGGATGTTCGACGCCAATTTTCCCGCCGCGCGAACCCGGGTACAGCGCCTCGAGAACGGTCCGCCGGTGGGTTTCCCCGTGCAGTTCCGGGTATCGGGCGAAGATATACCCACCATCCGCGCACTGGCAGCACAGGTAGCAGATATCATGCGGGCCAACAAGAGCCTGGTAAATGTACAGTTCGACTGGGACGAACGATCAAAAGTAATCAAGCTCGAAGTCGATCAAGCCAAGGCGCGTCTGCTTGGTACATCGTCACAGGAGGTTGCGGCATTCTTAAATAGCTCGCTCAACGGCACGCAGGTGACATTTTTTCGTGAGCGTGACAAACAAATCGAAGTACTGATTCGCGGCCCCGGCGACGAGCGTGCGAAGCTACACTTGCTGGAAAGCCTCACCGTACCGACAAGATCGGGCCGCGCGGTGCCACTCACCCAGATTGCCAAAGTGCGCTACGAATTTGAAGATGGTGTCATCTGGCACCGTGATCGATTGCCAACGATCATCGTCCGCGCCGATATTTATGATTCCTCCGTGCAGCCGGCAACCGTCACTGGCGAGATCGAACCATTGCTCGGTCCCATCAGGGCGAAGCTCGAACCGGGCTACCGACTCGAAGTGGCCGGTGCAGTAGAAGAGAGCGCCAAAGGCCAGGCATCGATCAACGCAGGTGTACCGCTGCTCCTGTTTGTTGTCGTGACCGCATTGATGATTCAGTTGATGAGTTTCCAGCGCGTATTCCTCGTACTATTGACCGCCCCCCTGGGGCTGATCGGCGTTGCACCCTTCCTGATTATTTTCAACAAGCCCTTCGGCTTTGTGGCCATGCTCGGTACCATTGCGCTCTTCGGGATGATCATGCGCAACTCCGTCATCCTGATCGATCAGATTGAAAAGGACATTGCTGATGGTCATGATCCCTTCAATGCCATTATCGACGCGACTGTGCGCCGCCTGCGTCCAATCGTACTCACCGCACTTGCCGCGATTCTGGCGATGATTCCACTAACGCGATCGGATTTCTTTGGACCGATGGCAGTCGCGATCATGGGCGGCTTATTTGTTGGAACACTGCTGACCCTGCTATTTTTGCCAGCGCTTTACGCGGCATGGTTTCGTGTCAGGCCTGCTGCAGAAAATGCACAACCTTCCTGATACGCCCAGTGAAAAGTGGCGCTGAGGGTCGTAGCGCTGTCTATTATTTCCAGGATGGTGTTGAGCGCAAGCAATTGCCATGTTGCGAATGCCACCGTGCCGATGGAAAACGCACGACGCACCGGTCTTTTATCGCGCCTCGCGCTACAATAAGCGCATGATTTCTTCCCATGTGTTGCGCACCTTTTCGCTGGTGCTTTCCCTCGTGCTGATCGCCTCGGAAGCGGTGGCTCAGATACCGCAAACCGAACTCGCTCCGGCCGCAAAATCACGCCCCAGGATCGGCCTTGCTCTCTCCGGTGGTGGTGCGCGCGGCGCGGCACATATCGGCGTCATCAAGGTGCTCGAAGAGTTGCGCATACCGATCGATTACATTGCAGGCACGAGTATGGGCGCGCTCGTGGGAGCCGCGTACGCATCCGGTACTTCCATCAGTGAACTTGAAAGCCGGCTTGAGTCCACCGACTGGGAAAATCTCCTCACCGATACCAGCCCGCGCGAAGATCGCAGTTTCCAGCGAAAAGAGGAAGATCAAACCCGCCTTTTAAAGCTCGAACTCGGTGTGAAAGACGGTAGCGTGCGTTTGCCCGCAGGCGCGATTTCAGGCCAAAAACTCGACACCTTGTTTAGTTTAATCACGCGCAGCGCGCCCGGCTCAACCGAGTTTGACCGATTGCCGATTCCCTTCCGCGCCGTCGCCACCGATGCAGAAACCGGGCGCATGGTGGTGTTCGAGCGCGGCCGCCTGCCCGACGCAATGCGTGCATCCATGTCGGTACCTGGTGCGATCGCGCCTTACCCGATTGGCGACAAGATTTATCTCGACGGCGGGCTTACCCGCAACCTGCCGGTCGATGTGGTGCGGAAAATGGGTGCGGATATTGTCATTGCGGTCAACATCAGCTCGCCGCTGTTGAAGCGCAATGAAATTCTCTCTATTGTCGGCGTATCCCTGCAGATGATTAACATCCTCACCGAGCAGAACATGCGCGAGTCCCTGGAGTCTTTAAAGGCAGGGGATTTCCTGATTTCACCGGCGCTCGATACGATTGGCGCCACCGATTTCAGCCTGGTCGCCGACGCAATCACGCTGGGGGCTGCCGCAGCACGGGAACAGGCACCACTGCTCGATAAATTGAGATTGCCCGCGGCAATTTTTACAGCACATCGGAACATGCAAGTGGCACGCGCAGCAATCCCATTTACCGCCAGCGACAGGATCGACGAGGTCCGCGTGGTCGGTCTGCAACGCGCAAATGAACAAGAACTTAAACGTACGCTGGGCGTTAAATCGGGTGACCCGGTGGATTTCAAAAAACTCAACGTAGGCATTAGTCGCGTGTATGGCAGTGGCTATTTTGAACGCGTCAATTACGGCCTCACGCCCGAAGGCAATCGCAACATCCTTGTGGTGAATGCGTTTGAAAAACCGTGGGGCCCGGATTACCTGCGTTTCGGACTCTCGATGGCCGCAGATACAGCGGGTGAGGGCAGCTTCAATCTGCTCATGCGTTACCAACGTACCCAGGTCAATTCCGCCGGTGCCGAGTGGCGGCACGACCTGCAGGTTGGGCGTGATCGCCGCTTCGCATCCCAGTTTCAGCAACCCTTTGGCGGCACAGGTATCGCAAACTCATTGAGCGTTCTTCCAGGCATCGAGCTGACTCGACGCCCTATCGATCTCTACATTGATGGCAAGCGCGCCGGGCAATATCAGATAACAAGCCGCACAGTGAGTTTCGACTTTGGTGCGGACTTGGGTCGTGATGCCATTGCACGCCTCGGCGTGGTGCGCAGCAATACTGACGCTGTTGTGAACATCGGCGCATTGCTTCCCGATTTCAAAGCGCGTCAAGGCGGTCTGCGATTTCGACTCCTCTATGACAATTTGGACGATGCCAATTTTCCCCGTGCCGGTCGCACCGCAAGTATCGACTATTACGCGAGCATGAACTCAATCGGTGCCAGCGAAGAATATCGAAAATCGGAAGTGAACTATCAGGACAATATCTCCTTCGGACGGCACACTTTTTCCGTCGCCGGACGCTACGGGCGCATTGTTGGCGGCACGGCGCCAATTTTTGACCAGTTCTCCCTGGGCGGATTCCTGCAGCTGTCGGGCTTCCGGCCTGGTGAGCTAATTGGCGAAACGGTATCGCTGGGTCGCTTGTCCTACTATCAGCAGATGAGCAATTTACAGAATCCGTTTGGCAAGCACATTTATGCGGGGCTGTCAGTGGAGCTCGGGCGCGCGTCGGGAAATCTTAGTTTCCTTTCGGATGGAAAGAGCAAGAGCTCTTATGGAATGTATGCCGGCTTTGATACGTTTTTTGGGCCGCTGTTTCTTGGCTACGGCAAGGCGCAGCATCGCAGCGCCAATTTCTACTTCTTTTTAGGGCAGCCGTAGCATGAGCTCGCCCACGCTTGATGAGCTGGTTGCGCTGCGATTATCACGTCGTGATGTACTCAAACTCGGTGTAGCGACGGGCCTCAACAGTCTTCTTGGCCTTTCGCAAACCGCCTGCACCACCACAGGAGATGCCCGAAGTAGCGCGCCAGTGCTGGGCTTCAAGCCGGTCCCCATTTCCAGGGCAGACACAATTGTGGTGCCAGACGGTTATTCGTCGCGGGTGTTTTTTGCCTGGGGCGATCCAATATCCGATGGGCCTGCGTTCAAACCGGATGCCTCCAATTCGGCCGACGAGCAAGCCGAACAGGCGGGCATGCATCACGACGGTATGCACTTTTTTTCATTGCCGTCTGGAACCAATAATCCGGATCACGGCTTGCTGGTAATTAACCACGAATACCTCGAC
>JBKJMK010000009.1:0-2819 GCA_046596005.1 Usitatibacteraceae bacterium
GTTTGTCACTCGCCATCCAGCGGGCGTAAATGTCGGCGTCAGTGCGCCGGTTTGGTTGATCCGCCCAGTCGCCCGGCCCATTGTCGTAGCGTGCCCCGGCACCCGGTTGGGCGAAGCGGAAGTTATGATTCATATGTCCCAGCGCGGCGACCAGTTTAGTGCCGTTTGCGAGAGCGTGTTCCCAGCGCACAAAACCGCGCCAATCGCGCTCCCCGGCCGGGGTCAGCGTGAAGAAATCGCTTTCTGCAACCGTAACTTTCCCGTTGCCAGCGAGACCGGTGGCGAGACTGCCGGAAAATACCTGCTGTCCCGTCGGGTTAATGAGGAAGGTTTCTGGTGGACGATAGCCGACGCGGTAGCCGGCGAAACTCAATCCCGCCGTCAACATTCCGGCCGTTCGCATGTCGTGAACAATTTTCAATTCGGCGTTGCGTTGATCCCACGGGCGTGCCCCTTTCACGCCGAGCCAGGCTGCCTCCCGATTGTCCGCTGTCGTGGTGGCAATCGCGCCTGTCACAGGGACCGATCCGATGCCAGTGGTGGTTGTCTTGACGACGTAATCGCTATCCCGCCAGCCGCTGCTGTTGCGGTAACCCAGCGCCAGCGAGATACCCAAACCATTGTCCAACTTGTCCCGGTAAACCAGCGAAGTGGCGGACGACGAAACATCGCCGAAGCCGCTTTCGACTCGCGCCTGAAATTCGCGCCTGGTCGGTGTTTTGGTCAGCACGTGGATAACACCGCCCATGGCATTGCCGCCATACAGTGCCGAATAAGGGCCGCGTACCACTTCGATACGCTGCACGTTGTCGAGCATGACCGAGGCGAGGTCGATGCCGCCAGAAATTGCATTGTTGATGGGTTGTCCATCGATCATCACCAGTGCGCGCGCGGTGCGCGGTACACCGCGAATGGCGATGCTGGCCTGACCGGACGAGGGAAAATGCGCACCCTGGCTGTTGTTACGAAGATAAAGGCCGGGTACTTCGCCCAACACGTCGCCGATTCGTGCCGAACGTCGCTGCTCAATCTGCTGCGAGGTGACGATCGTTACGCTGGCGGGGGCTTCGCTCACCGCGATATTTTGGCGCGTTGCGGTGATAACGACGCGGTCCACCTCCTGCGGGTCGGCAAGATTGTCCGACGTTTGCGCCGCAGCGCTGATCGTCGCGACAAGCATGGCGGCGCCTGTCCACTGACAGGTCGCCAATCTACCCACGCTGACACTGGATTTTTTGTTTTCTTTCACCTGAGCCCTTCTGTTGCTTCGGCAAATGCCGCAATGGAAGCCAGTCTATCGGGGCAAAAAGTGCAAACCTTAATCTGCCTTAAGGATTGAGGGAGCGCGATGAGGGATGCTCCACTTGTTTCAAATTGGATGCTGTCAGGTTGAAAGCAGGCCAATGGCGCGTCAGGACTGCAGGCACTGTTTGTGTTCGTCTGCAAATCATTTCTTCGCCAAAAGAATTCATCGTCGACCCAACACCGGATCACTCAAGGGACATAAGGAGAAAAGTATGAAACGCAAGTTACTTGGAGTTTTTGCTGCTTCCGCACTAGCTGCTGCAATGGGCAGCGTTTTCGCGCAGGACGTAGCACCGACGCTGACCGCTGTTGAAAAAGACGCAGCCAAGAAAATTTATTTTGAGCGCTGCGCGGGTTGTCACGGCGTGCTGCGCAAAGGCGCCACCGGCAAGAATCTTGAGCCGCACTGGACCAAGACCGACAAGGACGGTGCGAAGACGGAAGGCGGCACGCTCAAGCTTGGTCAGTCGCGTCTTGAAAAAATCATCGGCTACGGTACCGATGGTGGCATGGTGAACTTCGACGATATCCTGAGCAAAGACGAACTCACCCTGATATCGAAGTACATCCAGACCACCCCGGATGTGCCACCTGAGTACAGCTTTAAGGAAACGATGGATTCCTGGAAAGTCATCGTGCAGGTCAAGGATCGTCCGACCAGGCAGATGAACAAGTACAACCTGAAGAACATGTTTTCGGTCACCCTGCGCGATACCGGCGAAGTGGCGCTGATCGACGGCGACACCAAGGAAATCCGCAGCATCGTCAAGACCGGCTACGCGGTGCATATTTCGCGGCTTTCGAAGTCAGGCCGCTATGTATACGTGATCGGTCGCGACGGACGTTTGTCGCTGATCGACTTGTGGATGGAAAAGCCTGCTGTGGTGGCGGAACTGAAAATCGGCTTCGATGCCCGCTCGGTGGATACCTCCAAGTTCAAAGGCTATGAGGACAAGTACGCCATTGCCGGTTCCTACTGGCCGCCGCAGTACGTGATCATGGATGGCGATACGCTGAAGCCTCTCAAGGTAGTTTCGACACGCGGCATGACGGTCGATGGTGAATATCATCCGGAACCACGCGTCGCCTCCATTGTTTCTTCGGAAATCAAACCGGAATGGGTAGTCAATATCAAGGAGACCGGCCAGATCCTGTTGGTGGACTACTCAGACATCAAGAATCTGAAGACCACCACCATTCCCTCGGCCAAGTTTTTGCACGACGGCGGATTTGATGCGTCCAAGCGGTACTTCCTGGTGGCAGCCAACGCTTCCAACAAGGTCGCTGCGGTCGATCTCAAGACCGGCACGCTGGCTGCGCTGATTGACACCGCAAAGCTACCGCACCCTGGGCGCGGCGCGAATTTTGTACACCCGAAGTTCGGACCGGTCTGGGCCACCGGGCACCTCGGTGCTGAAGTCGTAACGCTGATCAGCACACCATCAGACGACAAGAAGTACGCCAAGTACAAGGAGTACAACTGGAAAGTGGTGCAGGAAATGAAACACGTTCCA
>JBKJMK010000391.1:0-3241 GCA_046596005.1 Usitatibacteraceae bacterium
GAGAGGCAGCACTGTAGGTAGCATCGCCCGCCTGATTGGCGGCAATGGTGCAACTGCCTTGCGCCACACCGGTCACCGTGACGCCATTCACGCCACTCACACTACATGTTGCAGGCGTGTTGCTGGTGAAGGTGACGGGGTTCCCGGAAGCACCGCCCGTGGCCGATACCGTGCCGGTACTGCCCGCACTGATGACGGGCGCATTGCCGAAGGTGATGACTTGGGCCGCGAGAGCGGTCGTGATGTTGATGGTGGCGGTGGCGACAGAATAGTTGGCGTCCGCCGCTTTGGTCGCAGTAACCGTACAGCCTCCAACAGCAACGGCGGTGAGGATGTCCCCTGCGCCGCCAATGGTGCAGTTGCCGGGATTGGTGGTCACCATGAAAGTGACCGCGCCCGTGCCATTGCCACCGGTGGTGCCCAGCGTGGCGGATTGACCGATACCTAACGTGGTCAATGTCGAGGTCGCCACCAGCGTGGCCTGGTTGGCCTGGTTGATGGTGATGGATTGCGTGACTTGTGGCGCAGGAGTGAACGCGGCGTTTCCGGACTGATTGGCGGCGATCGCGCAAGTACCGGCGGTGACAATGGTGACTACTCCCGTGCTGGCGTTGACCGTACACACACCTGTGGTGGTGGAGGTGTATGCGACGGCAAGGCCCGATGAAGCGGAAGCAAGCGGGCTAAGTGTAAAGGGGCTGCCGTAGGTTCTTGCAGACTGGGATCCAAAGGTAATCGTCTGCGGTGCCGTTGGAATCACCGAATTGGAGGGGCCGGATGTCACGCCCGCACCGACATTGTTGGTTGCGGTCACGGTGCAGGTTACTGTCACCCCATTGGTGAGGCCAGTGACGACAATGGGTGAACCCGCGCCCACACTGGATTGCGTCCCGCACTGCGCGGTATAGGTGGTGATCGCAACACCGCCGTTATTCACCGGTGCGCTAAAGGCGACGCTGACAGAACCGTTGCCGCCAGTTGCGGCCCCGATAAATGGCGCGTCAGGTACAACGAGGGAAATCACCGTCACGGGCGTAAGGCGGCTCGTGATGGTGTTATCCCCCAAGCGTCCACTGCCATTGATGCCCCAGCATTGGAGAATGCCGTTAAGCGTAACCGCACAGCTGTGGCCGCGGCCCACGCCAACCACCGTCGAGCCCCCGGTCAAACCGGTTACCGCCACTGGGAAAGACCGATTCGTTTGCGTGTTATCCCCCAATGGACCACCGAAGTTGTTACCCCAGCAATTCACTGCCCCACCTGCGATCACTGCACAGGTATGGGTAAGCATTGCCGAGATTGCCGTGACGCCTGTACTCAAGCCTGTCGTCGTTACCGGTTGCAGGCGCTGCGTGCTGGAACTGTCACCCAGTTGCCCGATGTTGTTTGAGCCCCAACATTGCACCGCCCCTGCGCTGGTCAGCACGCAGGTGAAGTTGTTGCCCGCCGTGATCGCTGTCACGCTCCCACTCAATCCTGTAACCGCAACCGGCGTCAGTCGATCAATGAGGGTGTTGTCGCCCAATTGGCCATTGGCATTGAGGCCCCAGCAATTCACGGTCCCGTCAATCTTCAGCGCGCAAGTATGGTTGTCACCCGCCGCCACTGCCTTCACGCCAAACAAGTTCATGACTGGTACGGGCGTGAGCCGATTGGTGGTGGTGTTGTCACCCAACTGGCCGTTGGTATTGTTTCCCCAGCATCTCACCGCAGCGGAATTGATTACCGCGCAGGCGTGCTCATAACCCGCGGCAATGGACGTCGCACCCGGGCTCACGGCCAACAGCGTCACTGGTGCGGTGCGATTGATAGTGGTGTTGTCTCCCAATTGGCCCACGATATTGCTGCCCCAGCATTGCACTGTCCCGTCGCTGGAGAGTGCACAGTTGAAATCGTTGCCGGACGTTATCGATGTCATGCCCGAGACCAGGCCCTGCACTAACCGCGGCATGCGCCGGGTCGTGGTGGTGTTATCGCCCAGCTGGCCAGAGCCGTTGTCGCCCCAGCACTGAGCCCCACCGTCTGCTATTGCACAAGTGTGTGAATTACCGCCGGAAACCGCGGATATATCTGCTATCAAGCCCAGCACCGGCGCGGCCGTCAGGCGGCTCGTGGTGGTGTTGTCACCCAGTTGGCCGTTACCGTTATTTCCCCAGCACTGGACCACTGCACCGCTGGTCACCGCACAAGTAAAGCTGCCAGACGCCGCAAATGCCCTGACGCCGCTGGCCAGGCCCACTACCGGCATCGGTGCGGTGCGAGACGTCGTGGTGCCATCGCCCAATTCGCCCGAACCATTGCTACCCCAGCAAAGCGCGGCCCCACCATTGGCGACCGCACAAGTGTGGGCGCCGGCCGCCGCAATCGCCGTCACACCGCCGGTCAAGCCGGACACCTGCACGGGGGTCAGACGAGGCGTGGTGGTGGTATCGCCCAATTCGCCAGCCCCATTGATACCCCAGCACTGCACTGCCCCGCCACTGGTAACCGCACAGCTGTGAGATGAGGCCACTGCAATCGCTGTGACGCCCGAAGTCAAGCCGGTCACGGCAACTGGCGTTAGGCGCGTCGTGGTGGTGTTGTCACCCAATTGGCCTGATCCATTGCTACCCCAGCATTGCACCGCCCCACCACTGGTGATTGCGCAGGTGTGATTGGAACGGGCCACGATCGCCGTGACCCCTGAACTCAAACCCGACACGGGCGCCGCTGTCAGCCGTGGCGTCGTGGTGTTGTCCCCTAATTGACCCAGGTTATTCGCACCCCAGCATTGCACCGCGCCGCCGGTCGTAATGGCGCAACTGTGACTGGCGCCCCCCGTGATCGCAATTACCCCCGAGCCCAGGCCCGAGACGGCCACGGGCGCTGTGCTCTGCATGGTGGTGTTATCACCCAATTGGCCGGTGGAATTGAAGCCCCAGCATTTCGCCGCACCAGCGCTCGTGATCACGCAGGTGTGATTGATGCCCGCAGCAATCGCCGTCACACCCGAGCTCAAACCAGACACCGGCGCCGGCAAGCGCCGTTGCGTGAGGAGGGTGTCGCCCAATTGACCGTTGTTGTTGACACCCCAGCATTGCACTGCGCCGCCACTGGTCAGTGCACAGGTGTGGGCTGTGCCCGCCACCACTTTTACTATTTGCAGCGTGCCAAACGGCACTTGCGCTTGCGCCACGCTCTGGACCAGCATCACCAGTGCACAAATAAGGATGGGGTTCAACCAGCGCGCATCGCGAATCGG
>JBKJMK010000435.1:0-4629 GCA_046596005.1 Usitatibacteraceae bacterium
CCAGGCGGCTCGGATTCGCGAGGCACGAAACAATATCCGCGCAATTTGTACGCACCCCACCTCGCCGCCGCCAGGCGGCTCGGATTCGCGAGGCACGAAACAAGCCGCAGGGCTTGTTTCGTGTCCACGCTCATCCCAGCGCATCCGCCCAGATATTTTTCGCCCAAGCCATCGCGTACTGCCCTTCCAGCTCACTGGCCTGCGCAGACACGCCGCCGGAACCGGGGACCGCTTTCATTGTTTTGGCGACCTCGTCATATTTGTGGATCGATGCTACGTGCACAACTTTATCTGCCGAAACAAAACTGTAGCAAGTGTTTGACAATGTTGGACTGGGATTTGGAGCCTCTCCGTTGAGCAGTGCGACAACGGCTGCGGCACAGGCCTTGCCATGGCCATTGGCCATGTGGCCAGACTTCGGCATCGCCGGCGCAATCTGTAACGCATCGCCTAACAAATGCACACCCGGCACGTTTTTGGCCTCGTAAGTGATCCAGTTGATCTCGCACCACCGCTTGTTCGCGGTGATGAATGAATTGGCAATCCCGCCAGCCTTCATCGGTGGCAGCACGTTCAGCACATCGGCCCTCACGTCACCGAATTCCAGTTTGGCGGTGTTGTTGGTGACATCCACATCCATCAATTTGGAGCTGCCGCGATATTCCACCATGCCCGGATACATCTCAGCCCAGGCTTTTTTGAATAGTCCCGGCTTGGAGGTGACATCCATGTTTGCATCGAGTATCAACACTTTCGATTTTGGCTTGGACTTTTTGAAATAGGCTGCGACCTGACAAGCGCGCTCATACGGACCGGGAGGGCACCGATACGGCGCTTCCGGGATGGAAATCGCGAACACGCCGCCGTCATTCATCGCTTCGAGTTGTTTACGCAACGCAATGGTCTGCGGGCCGGCTTTCCATGCGTGAAGAATTTTTTCCTGTGCGGCAATATTGTTCAGCGAAGGCACCATGTCGAACATAAAATCGACGCCAGGCGAGAGAATTACGCGATCAAAGGCAATCGCCTCACCGCTGGCCATCCGCACGACTTTCTTTTCGACGTCCACACCAATTGCTTCACCGCGAAGCACTTTCACGCCGTGTTTTTTTTGCAGCGTGTCGTAACTGACGGTGATGTCCCGCATTGTCTGTGATCCGCCCAGCACCAGATTGGAAATCGGGCACGAGATAAATTCGCCATTGCGTTCGATGAGCGTGACATCGATATTCGGCCCCCACATCTTGATGTACTTGGCCGCAGTCGCGCCACCATAGCCGCCGCCAACAATCACCACTTTCGGGCCGCTTGCGCCGCCGATCGATGCGCAACCGGACATGGACGAAACACCGACGGCTGCAGTGGTTGCGCCGGACGCTTTCAAGAACGCTCTACGATTCATATTCATCATTTTCTCCAGAGTCCTGTGAATTATTTTTTCTGTGCAGAAAAATAGTCGCCCAACGCCGCCATCTCAGCGTCGGAGTAGCCCTTGGCAATCTGGTGCATGACGGTGGCTTCACGTTTGCCCTCCTTGAATGCTTTGACTTGGTTCAGGAAATATTCCTTGTTCATCCCGGCCAGACCCGGTATCGCGCCGCCGGCGCTATTGCCGTTGGTGCCATGACAGGCCGCGCAATTCGCCGCAAGCGAGCGAACGCCGAGCGAGGTGAGATTGGCTGCGGCGAAAGGTATTGGCGCTGGCACGGCAGCAGGCACTACCGGCACGGGCGTTTGTGCAGCCGATGTGAGGCTGAACAACATCAATCCTCCTGCCAACGCCTGGGACACTATCTTTTTCATGAAAATCTCCTCGTGAGGTTTAAGCGAGCGTTCGCTGACAATTGTTTTGTTGCGGTCAGGATAGCGCAAGTGAGCTGAAATTGCTCGCCACACCACGCGCCGCATGGAAAGTAAAAAGCCACGCTTTTCGGGCGTGGCTTTTTATGACAGCTGACACAGCATCACCACAATCAGGACTCCTGCGTAACTGCCTCCTTTTCTTCGCTGATGTCGAGTTTTACTTTGCCATCCGAATCCACGTCAATCGTCACCTTGCCGCCGTTGGCTAAACGTCCGAACAACAGTTCGTCCGCAAGCGCACGACGAATCGTGTCCTGTATCAAACGTGCCATCGGTCGCGCGCCCATCAGTGGATCGAAGCCGTTCTTGGCAAGATATTTCTTCAACGCCTCTGTATAGGTAACGTCGACTTTTTTCTCGGTAAGCTGCGCTTCGAGCTGCATGAGGAATTTATCGACCACTTGCAGGATGATGTTTTCGTCCAGTGGCGCGAATGAAATAGTCGCGTCGAGACGATTGCGAAACTCCGGCGTAAACATGCGCTTGATCTCAGCCTACTCCTCCCCAGCCTTCTTGCTGTCGGTGAAGCCAATGGAAGATTTCGACAACTCCGACGCCCCGGCATTGGTTGTCATCACGATAACAACATTACGAAAATCCGCCTTGCGGCCATTGTTGTCAGTCAGCGTGCCGTGATCCATTACCTGCAAAAGTACATTGAATATATCCGGATGCGCCTTCTCGATCTCATCCAGCAGCAATACTGAATAGGGATGCTTGCTGATGGCTTCGGTCATCAGGCCACCCTGATCGAACCCTACATAACCGGGAGGGGCACCGATCATGCGCGACACCGCGTGCCTCTCCATGTACTCGGACATGTCGAAGCGAATGAGCTCGACACCGAGGATGAACGCCAGTTGTTTGGCCACTTCGGTTTTGCCCACGCCGGTGGGACCAGAGAACAGAAACGAACCAATCGGCTTGGCCGAATTACCGATGCCCGAACGCGCCATCTTGATCGCCGACGAGAGTGCTTCGATTGCCTTGTCCTGGCCAAAAACCACTGACCTCAAATCGCGGTCAAGCGTTTTAAGTGCGCTGCGGTCGTCGCTAGACACGTTCCGCGCCGGAATTCGCGCGATCTTGGCAACGATCTCCTCGATCTCAGGTTTGCCAATGGTTTTTTTCTGCTTGGATTTTGGCGCGATGCGTTGTGCGGCGCCCGCTTCGTCGATAACATCGATTGCTTTGTCGGGGAGATGGCGGTCATTGATGTACTTGGCGGAAAGCTCGGCCGCCGTCGTGAGTGCGGTTGATGTGTACTTCACGCCATGATGCGACTCGAAACGAGATTTCAAGCCTTTGAGGATCTCGATGGTCTCCGCAATCGATGGTTCAGTGACATCGATTTTCTGAAAGCGACGTGCCAGCGCGTGATCTTTCTCGAAGACGCCGCGGTATTCCGTGTAAGTCGTCGCGCCGATGCATTTGAGTTGACCGGAAGACAGCGCAGGCTTCAGGAGATTGGACGCATCGAGCGTCCCGCCCGAAGCCGAGCCCGCGCCAATGAGGGTATGAATTTCATCGATGAACAAAATGGCGTTCGGATTATCCATCAATTGCTTCAGCACCGCTTTCAGGCGCTGCTCGAAATCGCCGCGATATTTTGTGCCGGCGAGCAATGCGCCCATGTCGAGCGAATAGACTTGCGCCTTGGCGAGGATGTCAGGGATTTGGCCGTCAACCACGCGCTTGGCCAGACCTTCGGCAATGGCGGTCTTGCCCACGCCAGCTTCACCGACGAGCAATGGATTATTCTTGCGGCGACGGCAGAGGATCTGGATCACGCGCTCAAGCTCTTTGTCACGCCCGATCAGCGGATCGATCTTGCCATCGATGGCCATCTGGTTGAGGTTCTGCGTGAAACTCTCCAGTGCGCCCCCCGCTTCGCCACCTTCCGCGTTCTCGGCTTCGGGTTCTTCCTTCTGCCCGCCGGCAGGTGTCGCTTTTGAAATGCCGTGCGAAATAAAGTTCACAACATCAAGCCGGGAGACGCCTTGCTGATGCAGGAAATACACCGCGTGTGAGTCCTTCTCGCCGTAAATCGCCACCAGAACATTTGCGCCAGTCACCTCTTTTTTTCCGGATGACTGTACGTGCAGGATCGAGCGCTGGATCACGCGCTGAAAGCCTAGCGTGGGTTGTGTATTGACCTCGCCATCACCCGCAACGATCGGCGTGTGCTGCTCGATGAATTCTGAGAGCGCCTTTTTCAGTTCGTCGATTTTCGCGGCGCAAGCCTTCAGTACTTCCTGTGCCGATGGGTTTTCCAGCAATGCGAGCAGCAAATGCTCAACAGTAATGAACTCGTGGCGCTTTTGCCGGGCTTCGACAAATGCCATATGGAGACTCACTTCGAGTTCTTGCGCGATCATGATGTACCTTTCAAGAGTGCAACCAAACTACTGACAGCTTACTACCACTACAGGATTAGAACGCAACACCCGTTCAAGCGACATACACGGCACCACAAATTCAGACCTCTTCCATGCCACAACGCAATGGATGCTGATGCTGGCGAGCGTAGTCCACGACCTGCTCCATTTTCATCGTCGCGACATCGCGTGGATAAACGCCGCATACACCACGCCCCTCCGTGTGAACTTTGAGCATGATCTGGGTGGCCGTGTCCTGAGAGTGTCCAAAAACCTGCCGCAGTGCATCGATCACGAATTCCATCGGCGTGTAATCGTCGTTGTACATCACTACTTGCCACATTGAAGGCGGTTTGGTCTTTGCCGGTGTTTCCTCCAGCAAGGTGTC
>JBKJMK010000007.1:0-2955 GCA_046596005.1 Usitatibacteraceae bacterium
ACTGCCCGCGAGCGCTGCCGCCAGGTCGGAAAGAATGTCAGCGTGCAGGTTGGTTGCCACGATGGTGTCGAGGCTCGCGGGACGATTGACCATCCGTGCTGTCGCGGCATCGACTAATTCTTTATCCCATTTGACATCGGGAAAGTCCTTCGCAACCAGATTGGCAATCTCATCCCACATCACCATCGCATGGCGTTGGGCATTGCTCTTGGTGATGACGGTCAACAGCTTGCGCGGTCGCGACTGGGCGAGTTTGAAGGCAAAGCGAATGATCCGCTCAACGCCGACACGCGTCATGATTGAGACATCCGTCGCCACCTCGATCGGGTGGCCCTGATGTGCGCGACCGCCCACACCGGCATATTCGCCTTCCGAGTTTTCACGGACGATGACCCAGTTCAGATCTGCCACGGCACAACGCTTGAGCGGTGCATCGATGCCGGGCAGGATGCGGGTGGGCCGTACATTGGCATATTGATCGAAGCCCTGACAGATTTTCAGGCGCAAGCCCCACAGGGTGATGTGATCCGGAATGTGTGGGTCGCCGGCCGAGCCGAACAGAATAGCGTCCTTGTCGCGCAATGCATTCAAACCGTCGTCGGGCATCATCAGGCCGTGGGCACGGTAATAGTCACCACCCCAGTCAAAGTTCTCGAACTCAAAGCGAAATGAGCCATCGGCGGCGGCGAGTGCATCCATTGCCTGGCGACCTGCAGGCACGACTTCCTTGCCAATCCCGTCTCCGGGGATCGTGGCGATGCGATAGGTTTTCAAGATTTCTCTCTTTCTTAAAGACTTGGTATTTGAGAATGTTGCGCGCTGGACGCACGACATGCCCGCTGCTAAAGTGAATCCATCGTTAACTTATTTTCAACATCGGAGATGCCATGCGCAACGGTATTCAGCCAGCTGACCTGGGATTTTTCTCTGCGCTCGCGGCGACCCGCAGCCTCAGCGCCGCGGCAAGGGAACTGGGCATCACCACCCCGGCGGTCAGCAAGCGGCTGGCACAAATGGAATCCCGCATCGGCATGTCGCTGGTCAACCGCACCAGCAGACGCATGAGCCTGACCCCGGAAGGCGAACTTACGCTTGTGCACGCACGCCGCATACTCGGCGAGATTGACGATTTATCGGAACTGCTGGGTGCATCAAAAGCCACCCCTCAGGGATTGCTGCGGGTGAACGCGACGCTCGGTTTCGGACGCAGCCACATCGCGCCGATCATTTCAAAATTTGTGAAAAAACATCAGAACGTCGAAGTGCAATTGCAGTTATCCGTCAACCCGCCGCCACTAACCGACAACGCGTTCGATGTCTGCATCCGTTTCGGTGCGCCGCCTGATACGCGTGTGATTGCCCGACGCATCGCGCCCAATCGAAGGTTGCTCGTTGCATCGCCGGCCTATCTGGCTAGACACGGTGAACCGAAGACACCGTTTGAGCTTACCCATCACAACAGCATTGGTATTCGCCAAGGCGAAGAAGCTTATGGCGTGTGGCGGCTATCGAGCGGGAGAGGTAAAAAGCAGAGGGCGGAGACCGTCAAAATTCGTGGAAACCTCACCACCAACGATGGTGAAATCGCCGTTAACTGGGCGCTGGATGGGCACGGTATCCTGATGCGGGCCGAGTGGGATATTGCACGCCACCTGCGCAGCGGTCGCCTGATACAGGTGCTCGCACAATACGACACGCCAGACGCAGATATTTATGCAGTCTATCCACAGCGACACCAGCTTGCAGGTCGGGTACGGGCATTCGTGGATTACCTGGCGGTGTCGCTGAAGCAGCAGGCACCGACGTCAAAAACCTGAAGCGAAGATGCGATTGGAAAATGGGTTTATGAATATGATTTCTAAGGCCTGGGCATAGCGTAAAAACACTTAGATCGCCATTTGACGGGCATTTCAGTGCATTTAGCTGAAGAGGCGCATCCGCATTAGAGTCTTGACTGATTATGCTGGAGAAAATGACGCCCCTTATTCCCTCGCCAGCTCTTGTGTTTTGCGCATCAATAACGGAACAGGCCAGACCTACTTTTTGTTCAATCAATGCCAACAACCGTTGTGGCATCGCATCTATCGATGGCCGCGCGCGCATCAAAAGCCGAACGCCTACGCCACCATACAAGTGGGCTGCACAGATTGACTAAGTCGCTGGACTAAGTTAACCTTGTTGTGTTTATATTCAGCTGGGGTCGAAACATGATCGTCAACGTTCACGATGCTAAGACGCAGTTTTCAAAGCTGCTAGATCAGGCGCACGCCGGCAAAGAAATCATTCTGGCTAAAGCGGGTAAGCCGTACGCGCGCATGATGCCGCTAGCACCCGCCGCATCGAAGCGCCAGCCCGGTAGGCTGAAGGGCATTAACGATAAGGCGTTCTTTGATCCGCTTCCTAATGCTGAACTCAAGGCCTGGGAGCCACGTTGAAGCTGTTGCTGGATACCCACACATTACTTTGGTGGTGGGGTGCCGATGCGAGGCTAAGCAAGCGCGTCGCCAGGGCCATTGCCGACGAAGCCAATACAGTTATGGTGAGTGCGGCTAGCGCATGGGAAATTGCGACCAAGTTTCGAATCGGCAAACTGCCGGGGGCGCAGACTGCGATTGCGCAGTTCGATGCGCTGTTACTTGCTGATGGATTCGAACAACTCGGCATTACCGCACAGCACGCGCTGCGGGCTGGTGGTTTTGAAGTGAATCATCGCGATCCATTCGACCGGATGCTTGCGGCGCAAGCGTTGATCGAAGGTGCGACGCTCGTGACAGACGATGCCGCGATGAAACTATTTCGTGCGAAGTGCCTTTGGTAATGGATTGAAGGCAACCAGCTACGCGGGGCGGTTCAAGTGCTAAATGGAGGATCGGAATTTCAAACGCCATTTTTCGCGATTCCTGAATGTATCCGATGGTGGGCAATCAAAAGTAATCAAAGCTGTCAGCGTGATTT
>JBKJMK010000277.1:0-8916 GCA_046596005.1 Usitatibacteraceae bacterium
CATGTACGCGTACAGCGGGCCGGTGCGTCCGGCACCGGATTGCACCTCATCGAAAATCAGCAGCGCGCCATGCTCGTTGCACAACTCACGCAGGCCTTTGAGAAACGCCGGAGACGCGGCCAAAACGCCGCTTTCGCCTTGCACCGGCTCGACGATGACGGCACAGGTTTTGGCGGAAATCTGCTTTATAACGGCGTCCAGATTATTGAACGGCAAATGCGTGACTCCCTGCGGCAGCGGTCCGAATCCCTGCGAGTATTTAGGCTGGCCACCGACCGTCACGGTGAACAGCGTACGACCGTGGAACGAATCGATAAAAGAAATAATTTCGAACTTTTCGCTCTCCAGCTTACCTTCCGGCGTGGCACTTTTCGGATAGTGGTCGCAGGCATAACGGCGCGCCAGTTTCAGCGCGGCCTCGTTGGCCTCCGCCCCGGAATTGGCGAAGAATACGCGCTCCGCAAAGGTCAGTTCGCAAAGCTTTTGCGCGAGACGAATTGCCGGTTCATTGGCGAGGACATTGGCGATGTGCCATAGTTTTCCTGCCTGTTCGGTGAGGGCGTGAAGTACTGCAGGGTTCGCATGTCCGACGGAACTGACGGCAATGCCACCGGCAAAGTCGACATATTCCCTGCCTGCCTGATCCCAGACACGTGCACCCATGCCGCGTACCGGAATGAAGCCGCCTGGGGCGTAGTTGGGTACCATCACTTCATCGAAGGTCGAACGGGTGACGGGGGAATCGTGGATTGGTATGGTCATGAGGAGCTCCGGGATGCGGGTGGCGTTTTTTGGTTGACGCCTTTTGAGGGGGAGTTTGAAGCCAGACTGCATTTTATGCGTTGTGGGGTGATGCGCCTATCAACAATGCGACGCCGGTTTATATGCGTTTGCGTAATGATCATGCGCCTTCCCCGCTGGCAACGCCTACCCGTGCGGCGCGCTGGCTGCGTTGCTCGCGCGGGGTAATGCTGAAATGGTTGCGATAGGCACTGGAAAAATGCGGCCCCGAAGAAAATCCGCAGGAGAGGCCGATCTGCAGGATCGACTGGCTGGTTTGCTGCAGCAAATGGCGCGCACGGTTTAATCGCAGTTCAAGGTAATAGCGTGACGGCAGGCTGTTCAGATACTGTTTGAATAGACGCTCCAGCTGCCGTCTTGAGACGCCCACCAGTCTGGCGATTTCCTCGGTGGGCAGTGGCTCCTCATAGTTCGCTTCCATCAGCGAAACCGCTTCGGTCAACTTGGGCTGTCCGCCGCCGATGCGCGCAGAGAGGGGAACCCGTTGATGGTCGGTGTGGCTGCGCAGACGCTCGAGACCGAAGTGATCGAGCAACTCAGTGACCAGGTCTTCACCATGCCGCCCGCCGAGCCAGTTCAGCATCATATCGACGCTGGCGTTGCCGCCAGCACAGGTGAGGCGATTGCGGTCGATCTCGAACAGGTTCGATGACACCACCGTGTCGGGGAAATCTTCAGCCAGCAGCGACGTGTAAGGCCAGTGAATCGTGGCGCGAAAGCCGCGCAGCAAACCAGCGCGCGCCAGGAGGTAGCTGCCCGTGCCGATGCCACCGACGAGGTTGTGTGGAGGATTCATGCCCGCGCGCATCCCGGCGACAGGTGCGCCAAATCGCTGCAACCATGCCACGGCGTCATCGAATTCGCGCTGCGGTAGCGGCGTCTCGCTGACAACGAAGACGCCGTCGAGTTCGGTTGTGTCCGATAACGGTGAATCAACCGGCACTTTCAGTGTACCGGCGCTGACGAACGGCTCGCGGCCCGGCGCGAGCATGGTCCAGGCATAGGCCCGTTCATCCAGAATTCGATTGGCGGCGGCCAATACGTCGAGCGCGCCGGACAACGACAGCAAGCCGAATTGCGGTAGCAACAGAAAGCCGATACGCATCGGCGGATGAGCGGCGGAAGGCAGCTGCTGCATGAGTAAGGGTTGAGGTCGCGCCCGTTTGTGAAAACGCTTATTTTAGGCTGCCAGACAAAAATTGTCGTAGACGCTCGCTCTGCGGACTAATCAAAATGTCCTTCGGCGCACCCTGTTCCTCTATCAGACCCCGATGCAGGAATATTGCCGAATTCGACACTTCGCGCGCAAAGCCCATCTCATGCGTGACGACAATCATGGTGCGGCCCTCATCGGCCAGGTCTCGCATTACCTTCAGCACTTCACCGACCAGTTCAGGATCGAGTGCCGAGGTGGGCTCATCGAATAGCATCACCTCCGGTTCCATTGCCAACGCACGGGCGATCGCCACCCGTTGCTGTTCGCCGCCGGACAGGTGCGCCGGATACATGTTCTTGCGATGAGCGACGCCGACGCGATTGAGCAGTTGTTCACCACGTTCGATGGCTTCTGCTTTGCCCAGTCCCAACACGTGAATCGGGGCTTCGATGACATTTTCCAGCGCCGTCATGTGCGACCAGAGATTAAAATGCTGGAAAACCATCGCCAGTCTGGAGCGCAGGCGCTGCAGTTGCTTCGGATCGGCCGCTTTCAAGGTGCCGCTCTTGTCCGGCACCAGTTGCATTACCTCGCCGTTGAGCGTAATGCGACCCCGGTCGGGTTGCTCCAACAGGTTGATACAGCGCAACAGGGTGCTTTTACCGGAACCGCTCGAGCCAATGATGCAGGTTACATCGCCAGCATTGGCGGCCAGGGAAACGCCGCGCAGGACTTCGTTGTTGCCGTAGCGCTTGTGCAAATCTTCGACGAGTAATTTCTGCATGATGAGGTTCAGACACTCAACAGCTTGCCGGTGCGAAACGCTTTCGCGCCCGCCACCTTGGCCAAACGCATACCGGCCGTGGCGAAATAGCGATTCTCAAGGGCGTACAGCACACCATCGGTGTGGCTCACGAGGGTACTGACCTCAGAGGTGAGGGGGTTGATAACTTCGGCAAGCGCGTCGCCCGCCTCGATCCAGTCGCCGGGTTTTTTTAGAAACGCCACCACGCCGCTGACCGGCGACGCGATGGCCTCCGAACCCGCCAGTGGCGTCGCCGGATACTTGAGATCCGGCAGAGCTGACACTACGCCGGCTATTACGCCACGATGGCCGAGGAAGGCAATGATGTTTTCCGCATCCTGCATGGCGAGCGTATGGCTCACGTCAGTCTGGCTGCGCAATTCCACCGTCACCGACAGACACGCCATCGGGATCGGGAAGCGCCCCTTGAAGTGTTCGGCAAGTTGCCACCAGGTTTGCGAACAGGCTTCGTCAAAGGGATTGTCGCCACTTTCGGTTGCGAGCAGGGTCGCGTAGGCACCCATGAAGCGCGCCAGTGGTTCGCACTGTTGCCACAGCGGTGTGCCCGTATAAAGATGCAGCACCGCATCAGCGTCGCAGTGCAGATCCAGTACCACATCGGCGTCGCACGAGAGACGCATCAGTACACGACGCATGCTCTCGAGTTCCGTTACTGACGTCAGTGCATCGAGGTGCGCAAGCATGGCTTCACGTACCACGCGCGCGTTGGCTTCCGCGTCGGCACCGAGTTTGGGTTCCACGTTGTCGGCGATAGCCGGATACATCGCCGGATAGTGCCGGTTGAAATTCTCGCCGCTTGCCATCTCGAAACGGCCAACCTGGCTGTGCAAAAGCGTCTGTGAAAGCCCCACCGGATTGGCGACTGGAACAACGACGATTTCGCCAACGATTTTGCCGTCCGCTTCCAGTTCGGCAAATCGACGGCGCAAGTGATGCGCTACCAGCATGCCGGGCAATTCATCCGCATGCAGCGACGCCTGAATGTAGATTTTTTGACCAGGCTGTTCGTTGCCGTAATGGAAGCTGACAATTTCGCGATCAGTGCCGACGTAGGTCGGGAGCAGCGGATGTTTTTTTGTTTTCATGGGAGATCAGGTTCTTGGTGCAAGATGAGCCAACCAGCGTTTTTCGGCGAGATGGAATAACGATACCAGCACGAACGTCAGCGCCAGATAGAAGACTGCTGCGGTGACGAACGCCTCGAAAGGCAGGTAAAACCTGGCGTTAATTTCGCGCGCGGCACCGGTGATGTCCAACAGCGTCACGATACTGGCCAGCGACGTTCCGTGGAGCATCATGATGACCTCGTTGCTATAGGCGGGCAGCGAACGGCGCAAGGCCGACGGCAGCAGGATGCGCCGGTATAGGGTAGACGGTGACATGCCCATCGCCCTGGCAGCTTCCACTTCGCCGTGATTGGTCGCCAATATCGCGCCGGCAATGATCTCAGTGGTATACGCACAAGTGTTGATGGCGAAGGCCAGCATCGCGCAGAACCATGCAGAGGAAAACATCGGCCAAAGCATGCTCTCACGCAGCCATGCGAATTGCGCGAGTCCGTAGTAGATAAGGAATAGTTGTACCAATAGGGGCGTGCCGCGAAATACATAGGTAAACAACCATACCGGGCGCGAAATCCACGGGTTGGGCGAGGCTCGCATCACCGCGAGCGGAATGGCGACAGCCAGCCCCGCCCCCAACGCAACGAGCAATAATTTGAGCGTGACAAGTGTTGCGCTGAAATACAGCGGAAGACTCGACGCGATGATTTCGAGGTTCAGCATGCGGGGCACCCTGCCGTGTTCATGGCGATACCACCCTGACACCCAGTGAATAGCGCTTTTCGAGCGCCCTCAGCAACAAGACTGACACCGTGGTGATGACCAGATAAAGCGCCGCCACTGTCATATAAAACGTGAAGGGTTCTCGGGTGGTACCTGCGGCGAGGCCGGCGCGATTCATCATGTCTGACAGACCGATGACCGAAACCAGCGCGGTGGATTTCACCAACACCAGCCAATTATTGGTAAACCCCGGCAGGGCGAAGCGCACCATTTGCGGCATGGTGATGCGTGCAAGTACTTGCAACGGCGTCATGCCATAAGCGATGCCCGCCTCACGCTGCCCCAATGGAACAGCCATCATGGCACCGCGGAAAGTCTCGGTAAGGTAAGCGCCGAAAATAAAACCAATGGTGGCGACACCGGCAATGAAGGGATTGATGTCGACAACCTCTTTCATGCCGACCCGGGTGCCAAGTTCATTCATGGCGAGCTGGCCACCGTAGAAAATAAGCAGCATCAGCACCAAATCCGGCACACCGCGGATGACGGTGGTGTAGATGGTGGCAATGCCCTTGAGGACACTGGAACGCGATAGCTTCATCAGCGCGCCCACCATGCCCAGTACGACTGCCATAAGGAGCGAGCAAATAGCCAGTGACAGCGTGGTGCCCGCCCCCTCAATGAGGCTCGGTAGGAAGCCGTGCAACATGTTGCGTCAGCCGATAACCCGGCGGCGAGCGGAGAGTCTCATCCGCAGGCGGCCTGGCGTTGCAGCAGATTTATTTGCCGCCGTAAATATCAAAGGTGAAATACCTGTCGTTGATTTTCTTGTAGACGCCATTGGCCCGTATTGCCTTGATGGCGGCGTTGAATTCGTCACGCAGGGCAGTGTCCGTCTTGCGCATTCCCACGCCCGCGCCGTAGCCAAAATATTTTGGTTCGATATAAACAGGGCCGAAAAACGCGAAATCCTTCGCGGCAGGTAGCGGCAGGAAACCCATTGTCGCGGCGACCTGGTCCACCAACGCAGCATCAAGCCGACCCGACATCAGGTCCAGAAACACATCGTCCTGCTTGGCATAGCGGACAATTTCGGATTCCTTGAAGGTATCAGTCGCGAAACGGTCGTGAATGGTGGTGCGCTGCACGCCAATGCGTTTAGCCTTCATTCCAGCGGCCGTCGCAACAAGCGCCGCACTTTTTTTACCAACGAAACGCGCCGGGGTATGGTAATACTTGTCGGAAAACTCGACCACCTTCTTCCTCTCGTCGGTAATCGACATCGACGCAATCACGGCATCGATCTTCTTTGCCTGCAGCGAAGGAATCATGCCGTCGAATTCCTGCTGTACGAGGGTGCATTGCGCCTTCATTTGTTCGCAGAGCGCATTGGCGATATCGATATCGAAGCCTTTGAGCTTGCCGTCGGTGCCGATCTGGCTGAAGGGTGGGTAAGCGCCTTCAACGCCGATCTTGATTTTTCTTGCTTCCTGCGCGGACACGGAAATCACCGACGCCACCAGGGCAATGAGGGGGAAGGCAAGTATTTTTCTCATGTTTCGCTCTCTAAAAATTTGTTGTAAATGGCTGCAACTTGCTAGTTTGCCCCAGATCGCCCTGGTTGGTACGCGCGATAGAGCGGTTTGCTCATCAGCACCGGGCGGACGTCGAGGTAGATGTTGGTTACCGTATAGTCTGCGCCGCCGTGACTGGACGTGAAATAGCCGAGGCTATCGCTTCCCTTGCGGAAATGGAACTCAAAGCCAAGGTCGGGTCTGGCGTCCTTGCTATCCGGTGGGCTGAAAGCAAGCCCGATGACTTCCTTCTGCCGGTTGTCGATGAAATGCGCCATCAGACTCAGGAGCACCGCGTCGCCAAGCACATCGGGATAGAACTCGTCGACCGCATAATATGGTGAGTAGTTCTTGTCATTGGGATCGAGTCGCGTGCCCATCAATTTTTCAGCCGAAGGGGTCGTCGTGCGCGTCTTCAAGTTATAGCGGTCCCCCCGGTCCAGATACGTCAGTTTCGCATTACGCAGGTTGAATTCCTCCCGGGTTGGGTCGTTGGTGGCCTGGGTGAGATCGGCGATTAACACCCCCTTTGCGCCGATCACCTGGATATCGTCGCCGCGGACAATCGCCGCCGTGTTCTCTTCCACGCCGAGGCCCAGCTTGTAGCCTTTTTTCAGCATCACCGGCAGCATGCGACCAAAACGACCGCGCTTAAGAAAATGTTGGTCCACAAAGACATCCTGACCTACGAAGCCCAGCCCGCGGTCGATTTCCCGGCCCATCCGGGCACCGAATTTCAACACCGCCAATACGTCGGGCGCATCGCGAATCATGGTCGTACTCATGATCGCCGCGCCCGCGCTGGTGCCCGCCACCACGCCGCCCTTGTTGAATACCGCCTGGATTGCCTCAAGCATTGGCGTAGGTTTGCCGTCGACCAGCGTCAGTGCCGCAGTGATGCGCTCTTGCGCGCCGCCGGAGAAAAATACACCGGTGCTGGCGTTGACTTTGGCAATCAGCGCCGGATCGTTGACTGCCTTCCGATCATCGGGCGATTTCAATTTGGCAGAAACTGGAATGTGCTCGGCGAGCGCACCATGTCTGGCGAGGGCGGCGACGATTGATGCGGCGGTCTTGTCGGGGTCGGCAGACGCCATCGCAAAGACCGCGTAGCGCGCACCTTTGCCCCCTGCGAGTTGCACCAGACGTGACCAGACTTCGTCGTTATCGTATTTAAGTGCGCCACCAATTGGCACGGCGATGCCCTGGGCGAGCGCTTGCTGCGTGCCAAGACACACCAGGCACGCAACAGCGATGTGAATCAGTGGTTTTCGTCGAATCATTTGAGTTGGAAACATTAGCAATACCGCCGGGTAAAGTTTGCTGTCGCGTAGTGTAAGTAGCAGCGACGGTGACAGCAGTGTGACATAGCCTGTTGCGGGTGTAGAGGGTCTCGCGACGAAACTGTAACTACCCGTCGCATTCGCATAATCATGCGCAGATATGCATTGGCGAGCACTTCGTCGGAAACGACGCCAGTCTGGCGGTTGTGTCGGATTTACGACAGTTAGTTTTCAACTTTGCGACGCGAATTTGTAGCGTTGCGACCGAATCGCCATTACCCCCTTTCGTTTAGGCGACGACGCCGTACACTGCGATCCAGTGACAAGAACAAACCAGTTTGATCCTGCTGTCGAAATCATCTTTTCCGCCATTAACCGGGTGTTGGTCCGCAACACCTCGCAGTCAATCAGGGAGTGCAATCAGAATGAACCAGATCAAGCAAAGTCCAGCGGGAAATCAGTTGCTACCGCAGACACCTTCGCCCGCTACACCTTGCGCATTGGCTGTGGCGGCGGCGCTTCTTGCGTTGACGTCGGTGGGCGCGCATGCTCAAGCCACTGACACTCCGCCTGTCCCACAGAAGGTGGAAAAAATCGAAATCACCGGGTCATCGATCAAACGTATCGACGGGGAAACTGCGCTACCGGTACAAGTCATCACGCGCGAGGACATCATTCGCGGCGGCTCGACCAACGCGGCGGAATTGCTGACTAAAATTTCGGCTAATGCGGCCGCACTCACTGATGGCGCGAGCTTCTCCGACATTGCCGGTCAACGTGGTTTCTCAGGTGCCAATTTGCGCGGCATCGGCGTGTCTTCCACGCTGATTCTGCTTAATGGTCGCCGCATGGCTAACTTTGCTTCCCCAGGCGGTGCCTCCGGCGTCGACCTCAACTCTATTCCAACCGCAGCGATCGAGCGTGTCGAAGTGCTGAAAGACGGGGCGTCCGCTATTTACGGTACCGACGCGATATCAGGCGTAATCAATTTCATCACGCGCCGCGACTACCAGGGTGTCGATCTCTCCGCGTACATCAGCGACACCAAGGATGGCGGCGCAGGCAAAAAGATTTATACGATTTCTGGTGGCGCCGGTGACTTGAACAAGGACAAGTTCAATATTTTTGGCGTGCTCGACTTTCAGGACAGCGAAACGTTGCGTTCAACCCAGCGTCCTGGCGTCGGCGGCAGCTTTATCCCCGCAATCAACCTCGACGTCGGCTCCAGCAACACCAACCCAGCCAACTTTCGTCGGCTCAATGCGTCGGGCAACGCGACGGGTCCACGATTCAACCCGAGCGTGCCCGCATGTAATCCGCCCGCGACCATCTTTTCGCCAACCAGCTTTGTCGGTGCCCGCGCCTGTTTTTACGACTACATGCAAGACACCGAGATTTTTCCGGCATCAACGCGAAAATCAGCTTTGGCGCGTGGCCAATATGCACTCTCCAACGACCACACACTGTTTGCCGAATTCACGCATACCGAGAC
>JBKJMK010000324.1:0-8271 GCA_046596005.1 Usitatibacteraceae bacterium
CGTCACTCCGCCGTGCATGGTTTCCTTGCGCACCTTCCATACCATCGTGGTCGACGGTAAAGTGTTTATCGATCCTGCTGGCAGACCTCTCGCCTAGCCGTCTTAAATCATCGGGCCTTCGGGCTTGATCCGGAAAGGTCATCATCAGCGTCCACATCAATACCGCACGCCTTCAGCGCCTCTGCTGCCTCGGCGAATGCACTATTGGCAGCAGGCAGCCCGGCGTATATCGCTGAATGCAGGATCACTTCCTTTATTTCGGCTACCGTGAGGCCATTATTCAGTGCGGCGCGCACATGCAGCCGAAATTCTTCCCAGCGACCCAGCGTGATCATCATCGCCAACGTCATCAGTGAGCGACTGCGGCGATCCAGGCCCGGTCGGGACCATACCTCGCCCCAGGCATAGCGGGTGATGAAATCCTGAAACTCCGCAGTAAACGAATTTTGTTTTGCCTGCGCCCGATCCACCCATTCATCGCCGAGCACTGCGCGCCTTACCGTCATACCTTGCTTGAAACGCTCTTTATCGTCCATGTGTGGTCTCTATGATTTGAGAAAATCCGTGAGCAAGCGATTAAATGCAACAGGGCATTCGATATTGGACAAATGCGCCGCTGGCAGCGATTCAAAACGGCTTCCAGCAATCGCATTCGCAATCTCCTGCGTCATCTGCGGTGGCGTGGCCGGATCGGCGTCGCCGGCAATGACCAGCACCGGCACTGCAATCTTGCCCATGCCCTCCCGGACGTCAAAATCGCGAACCGCTGCGCAGCAGGCGGCATAACCTTCGACCGGTGTATCGACGATCATGCGTTTGATGACGTTGACGGTATCCGGCTGACGGTAAATGAAATTGGCGGTGAACCAGCGCTGCGAAACAGCATCCGCAATGGCCGCCATGCCGTTGTCGCGAACCATTGCAATGCGATCGTTCCACAACTGCGCCGGCGGAATCTGTGCTGCGCTGTTGGCGACGACGAGACGGCGTATGCGCGACGGCGCATTCATGCCCAGCCACAAGCCGATCATGCCGCCCATGGACAATCCGCAAAAATTTATTTGCGGTAGTTCGAGCACGTCCATAATGGCGATGGCGTCATCAGCCAAATCCGCGATCCGGTACGGCCCGGGTGTAGCCACTGAGCCCCCATGCCCGCGGGTGTCATAACGCAATGTAGCGAAGTGCTCACCAAGCGCTTGCGCCTGCCCTGCCCACATATCGAGCGTGGTACCCAGGGAATTGGCGAACATCAGTATCGGCGCATTGCGTCGGCCTTCGACAACCACATTGAATGCGCCGCGTGGCGTGCTGAGCATGGCCATGATCGGTTCAATCTTTATGTGGGTATTTCATGCCGGGCGCTGGTCAAGCCAGGTCTGTGCGGCGCGTGCTGCCGCGTCAATGGCGTCGGCATGACTGAATACAGAACTCAGCCCTTCCGCGCCCAATTGCCGGGATAGTGCTGGCGCGAGTGCAACCCGCTCGGCCAAGGTACCGCCGCCAGCGCGCACCTCGTTGCAAAGGCGCTCTACTGCCTGTCGCGCCGCCGGCTTGCCGGAATCCTTTGCCAACGCCGCCGTAAGCGCCTCAGCGGCAACAAGTCCGCCGTCGCTCTCCAAATTTCTTTGCATGCGCTCTGGCGAAAACGTGATGGTGCCTGCGATGTCCGCCGTCGCGCAGGCACTGGCATGCGCGAGTGCGGCCAGTTGCGGCAATGCAAACCATTCGCCGTGCCAGCCACCGGCAGCGCGTTCGTGTTCGTGTACTGCGCTGCCGTAAAGCGCGGCCAGCAACCCACCAATATTCGCCGCCGCCGCAACCGGCACCAGCGCACGTACCGGATTGCGTTTATTCGGCATCGCGGAGGAACCGCCGGCGGTGCCCGTACTTTCCACCGCCTCGCCCACCTCGGATTGCATCATGAGTATCAGGTCCTGACTCATTTTGGCGCAGGCCGTGACCACGGTCGCCAACGCGGCACCAATCGTGGTCACGCGATCGCGAACGGTATGCCAGGTCATGGCCGGCGTTTTCAGCCCCAGCTGTGATGCGACTGCCTGTTTGACCGCCGCAGCATTGACGCCCATGACGCTCAAGGTACCCACTGCACCACCGAGTTGCAGCGCAAAGGCATCAGCATGCAGATGTGTAAGACCGAGGCGTGCACGTTCGATGGCGTGCCCCCAGATCGCCACCTTGTATCCCAGGGTAGTGGCGGTGGCTTGCTGCAACAGTGTACGTGCAGCCATCGGCGTGCGCAGGTGCTGGCGCGCGAGTTGTGCAAGTTTTGATTCGGCCACCACCAGTCGCGTAACGGTCAGGTCACTCACCTCGCGCAGTTGCAGGATCAATGCCGTATCGAGTACATCCTGGCTGGTTGCGCCCCAATGTACCCAGTTACCAGCAGCCGGATTTTTCGCGCTGACTTCCCGCGACAGCGCGTCCACCAGTGGTATCGCTGCATTACCGGCTGTGCGCGATGCATTCAGTAATGCGTTCGCATCAAAACGATCCACGTGACAGCACGCAACAATGGCGTCGCACGCCTCTGCCGGCACCAGGCCAATCCTGCACTGGGCGACTGCCAGCGCAGCTTCGAATTCAAGCATGCGCCGTACACGCTGCCCGGCAGAAAAAATCTGCTCAACTTCGGGCGTTGTCAGGAACGGTTCAGTAACGGGCAAAGGCGTGTCTTCCGGAAAAATCAAAACTCAAAAAATACCGTTTCATCCTTGCCCTGCAGACGCACATCAAAGCGCCACACCGATGGGCCGAGAGCCGCGTCCCGCCTTGCTTCCAGCGTCGCGCGACGATGTGCGGGCACTTGCGCCAACACCGGATCATGCGAATTATTGGCGTCTGCTTCAAAGTAAACACGCGTCACCAGAGGCTTGAGAAGGCCGCGCGCAAACACCATCAGATCCAGATGCGGCGCATGCTTCAACCCGGCGACGTGTGTAGCGCCGGGATAAATGGTGTTGAAGCGGAATGTTCCTGACGAGTCAGTGGTTGCACGCCCGAAACCGGTGAACATCGAACCAGACCTCGCTTCAGGGCTGTCGGCAACATATTGACCAGTGGCGTCAGTCTGGAATATCTCAAGAACGGCGTCGTTAACCGGCGCACCTTCTGCGTCAAGCACTTTGCCTTCAAGATTCATCACTTCGCCGACCGTATCCGGCTTGGCAACAAGTTCATCCCCGACATGAATCAGCGCTTCAAGAAAAAATGGGCCAACGGTCTGGGAAGCGGTGTGTTGCATCGTTATTTCTCCATCGGTGTTGCACGGTCACCGCGCAGGACAATGTCAAACCGGTAGCCCAGCGCCCACTCGGCTTCGGTCAGTTCCAGATCAAAGCAGGCAACCAGTGACTGTCGGCTTTTTTCGTTCGGCACCGAATTGAAAATGGGATCCAGTGCGAGCAGTGGATCACCCGGAAAATACATCTGCGTCACCAATCGCGACAGATAACCCAGACCGAACAGGGAGAAGTGAATATGTGCGGGCCGCCAGGCATTGGCGTGGTTGCGCCAGGGATAGGCACCCGGCTTGATCGAAACGAAACGATAATTGCCGTGCTCGTCGGTCAGCGCACGCCCGCTGCCAGTGAAGTTTGTATCCAGCGGCGCACTATGCTGATCGCCCTTGTGGGTGTAGCGCCCGGCTGCATTCGCCTGCCAAATTTCTATCAGGGCGTTGGAAATCGGTTTGCCGTCTTCATCCTTTAACTTCCCGGCGACAATGATCCGTTCGCCTTGCGGTTCGCCTGCATGTTGCCGGGTAAGGTCCGCATCCTGGAGATTCACCTCACCGTAGCCGTACACTGGCGCGCGCAACGAACTGATGGCATTCGGCATCGACAACAAGGGCTCGCGGGGAGAGCGCAGGATCGTGCTCTTGTAGCCTTCGGCCAGGTAAGGCGGATCAACTGTCTCAGAAACCTTTGCATCGAGCGCTGCAACCGGTGAACGATGTGCTGTTGACTGCATGTCTTACTCCGTAAAATTTCTCTATCCGATGCGCGCGCTGAAAGCATTTGCACGACAAAATTCCTGTATGTGGAACCAAATTTCTCTATGAGAAAAGTATACAACAGCCGCCTGAAGCGCCGGGGCTATTTGCCGCGACCGTTCGCAATGCGTGCCGACCTGAGCCACCTGTCCCGCAATCCGAAATTGCGCTGCATTCATCGCAACAGAATGAGCCCGGTGCCGGCGACACCAAGGCACGCGGCAATGAGCGTGTTGGCCGTGAGCTTCTCCTTCGTGCGAAAAATCCACACTGATAAAAAGATCGTGATGAAGACTTCCATCGAGGCAATCAGCGCCACGCGGGACACTGTGCTATGACTGAGCGCAATAAAGTAGCAGAGCTGCCCAAAGGAAGCCATCAAGCCAGTGACATAAAACCACGGATTGATTTTAGTGAAGGTATTGGTGATCGCAGTGCGGTAGCCAGGAATTGCAATTGAGGCGAGCAGATATGCGCCAATGCCGGCGAAAGCGCCCACCGCCGTTCCGAGAAATGGATCGGGGATGAGATTGAGCCCCTGCTTGCGGGCGAGGTAACCCAGCGCATACGCAAACGCGGAGATCGGGCCATAGACAAGACCCAGGTCGAACAGTTTTGCCACGCTTGTCGCCGCTGTATTGCGCGTTGCCGTGGCGACAATGGAACGACGCCAGGAATCACGTGCCAGAAAAACAAAGCTCGTGAAAATGAGGACCATACCGGGAATCATCCACCCACCAAGGCTTTCACCGAGTACCAGCGCGCCGAGTATCACGGCGAAGAACGGATTCAGGCGTTTAACTGTCGATGCCCGCATGGCACCAAGTGACTGCACTGACGCAAACAGGAATATCCGCCCGACGAACGCGGTCAGCACGCCGCCCAGCGCGAACCACGCCAGTCCGGCAAAACTCAGCTTGCCTGCATCAGGCGAGCTACCGGCGAGCAGCATTGCAATGACCGCGACCGCGGCGGTGAGTAGAATCGACAGAAATGCGCCGTTATCCGCGTTCCCGGCGATGCTGCCCCGGGTAATGGTGACATTTGCGGTCGCAAAACAGCCCGCCGAAAGCAGGGCAAACAATTCACCCATGCGGTCGACTAGCGGTCATGCTTCGAAAGCTTCACGCCAGGTGTCGTCGTGCCCTTATCGGGCATCAAAAAAATAAACATGTTCGCGATAACGATGGTACCAGCGAGAAAATAGAACGTTGCCATCAGGCCATACTTGTCTGCCAGATAGCCGCCAATAAGTGGTGAGATGGCTGACCCTGCCGCCTGCACCGCGAACAGAATGCCGATGCTGGTACCACCCATGTTTTTCGGCGTCGATTCCAGCAGCCATGCCTGTAGTACAGGCCGAATCGCGTACAGAAAAAACCCCAGCACCGCGATAAAAAATACAAACGCAGTACTGCGGCCAGCAAAGGCCATGAGTACCAATACCAGGGCGGTCATCGCCATGCTGACCATAATGATTTGGCGACGTCCCAGCTTGTCGGAGAGATGGCCGGAAATTGGCGAGGCGGCAAACCCGGCGGCCTGCATCGCGAACATACAAAGTCCGACCAGAAATGGGTTGTAATTCATTTCGTAGGCCAGAAATACCGGTAAAAAAACCAGCAGCGCATTCTGCGTCATCGCACGGAAGGCAGAACTTGTCGACAGGTAAATGAGATTGCGGTTTTTGAGCAGTTCTTTGAAGCCTGCGACGTACTCTTTCACGCTCTGGCCCGGTACAGAATCCTCTGGCTGATCGCGCTTTTTCTTGCGTCCCAGTCTGACCGAGCCCAAATACAGCATTAGCAGACCGGACATCAGCAATCCGGGAATTACATTCACCATCACGATTTCGCGCCAGGTAAGCAGGGTCAATAGCGAACCGATAACGAGAGGTGCCAGTGCATCCCCAACGTTGCCACCCATACCGTGAATCGACAGGACCAAGCCTTTCTTTTCAGGATATCGATTCGCCAGCGTCGGGATGGCGGTGGGATGCCACAGGTTATTGCCAATTCCCACTAACGACATGCAAAGCAACAACATTGAATAACTGTTGGTAAAGCCAATCAGTAGATAGGGAAAGCCCACCCAAAAAAGCGACAGCGCCATCAGGAAGCCCTTGCGGCCTACGGTATCGACCACCATGCCACCGGGAATATTTGCGATTGCGCCTGCTGCGTACTGGCAGGTCATCACCAGACCAATCTGGCTGTAGGTCAGCCCCAGTTCTTTGCCGATCAGCGGCAGCAATAAATAAAATGTCGCTGGGTACCAGTGGGTAAGTCCGTGAGCTGCCGTGATAATCCAGACATCGCGGAACGTTTTCTTGGGTGCTGATTCCGGTGGAAGTGTTATCGCGGTCATTTTTATGTCCCAGGAAATTCAGTCGCGGATATCTTGCAAAAACCAATCGGTAGGAATTTCTTGTCCCAGGCCAGCCTTCATGGCAGCCTCATAAACTGCGCCCGCAACGGCATAAAACTGTGCGCCCTGAATATTTCCCCGCTCAGAGTAAGTAATCTGGGCTTCATTGCTTCGTCCGGCGGCATGGCCTGTCAGAACGTCTGCGTACATTATCCCGGTTTCACGCAACCCCACCGTCGGCGCTGGCTTACCGCCTTTAACCGTTTTCCAGATGGGGTGATTCGGTTGCGCAAGGTAGCCCAGGTATTCGTCCGCCGTGCCCAGCTCGGACCGGCCGACAGGTGCTGGTGATACGCCAAGACGGAGGACGACGTCGAACCGCGCGTCCGCCGTTGGGTCGGGTCGCCCACCAATGGAAATCACATGCATGCCGGATTCCAGCCATTCGCCACGAATGACGGGCACGACCGAGTCCGTGCACGCTGCAAGTACGTCGACTCCCACATAAACGTCACGGGGATCGCTGCACACCACGACCTCAACATCGTATTTCGCGCGCATTTCAGCTGCGAAGCGCTCACGGTTTGCACGCGTCGGGCTGTACACCTTGACTTGCCGGATATCGCGTACCTCCAATAACGACTCAAGATGCGCACGCGCCATTTCCCCTGATCCCAATATGCCCAAGCGCGTGGCAACTTTGCGCGCCATGATGTCGGTACCAATTGCGCTATCGGCTGCAACACGCATATGTTGCAAATGACCATCGTTAATGAACGCCAGCGGCTCCGCTGTTTCGATTGAAGTCAAAAATATCAATCCGCAATAAAGGCCCGGTCGTTGCGCAAATTTTTCCTGGGTGCGCACGCCATGGTACTGCTGCTCGACCAGCACATCCGATTTCATCCGAATCGCGAAATAACCGCGAATCGATCCGCCCTCCATGCTTCCCCACTGATAAACATGATCAGGCTGCTGCGTCGGCACGCGAATGTCGATGCGCGGGCGGCACACGGCATCGCCTTGGGCTAAATCCTCATAGGCTTGTCGCAGTGCCTCGCGCGCCATACGTGGCGTGAGCAATTTCTTGACGTCGTCATTATTGATTAACAACACAGGCTAATCGTCGTGGTTGTAATCGTCTTCAAGCTGACGCGGCGCAAAACCTTCAGCACCTGGCGCCGGCTCTTTCGGTTTGGAAATAACACGCTCCTGAAACAGCATATTCATAAACATGTACATCGGTTTGCTCTTGATCACCAGTGCGCGGGCCGGACGCTGCGAATCGGCATTGAAATGCTGGTGTACACAATTGGCGTGGACGATGACGGCGTCACCTGCTTCCCAGTCATAACGGACGCCGTCATGGATTTCAAATCCTATACCATCCATGATGTAAAACATCGCTTCATTGACGTGGCCGTGCTTGCCGTTGCGCCCGCCCGGTGCATATTCTTCGAGGTGGATATGCAGGGTTTGCGTCATCCCGTCCGACGGTTCCATGAAGTGCTTGCTGTAGGTTTGCGGACCGTCCTGCAGCTTCAGCTCTCGCCCTTTGACCACCCGGGGCACGGAACGCAGGCGGCTCAGTTCATCCTGTAAATTGTAGGGGCCCGAAATCGCACGCAGAAAAGTGCGGTCCTTGGTGCTGAAGTGGTGTGACTCGCGGCCCATGGTGAATTCCCTTATACGTCAGACCGACGCGATAGCGACAGCGCCGATTAGCGCGACGCCGCCACCGATTGAATGGCTATGGCCGCAATGAAGATTAAGCGGTTGCCAGCACTTTTTTCGTCAAATACTGCTCGATCTTGTCCGCCGTCAGTACCACGCCAGGTTCGTACTCCGGCGCGTTCTCGATCTGCTCCAGATCATTAAGGCCAAATTTG
>JBKJMK010000403.1:0-4930 GCA_046596005.1 Usitatibacteraceae bacterium
ATGACGTAAGCGTAGAGCGCCATTTGACGGACATCCCAGGCAATATTGTCCGTAAAGGCGCGCCAATTGGCGTTCGTTGTAATTTTTCCTGTATCACAGCCACATGGCAGTTCCAGCAACGTACGCAGACGCTGGCTAAAATGCGCCAACTCTATAAAGGAGTAAGCCGTGTTCATGCAGGCTCAATCAGGTAAAGCCCTCAATTTGGGATAAGCGCGCATGATCGATGTTCTCGTCATCGGCGGTGGCAACTCGCAGAAGTGAACAGTATTGAGACCCCAGCTGTCTGTTCTCGGTCCAAGTGCATAGCGTGCTGGCGAGATAGCGGTATCAGCGCGAACCGCACTGAATTGTTAAGGTTGACCTTCGTTACGGGTTGATAGTGGCGTCGATCATTTGCCCATCTTTGGCAAGCAGGCCACTCATGGTCAACCGGCGCTGCAGGTCGGCAGAGGAGCGCATCGGCACCCAGCACAAACCCGCGCGAAGTCAAGGAATGCCATCCGCACTCGTGGTAAAAAGCTTTAGCCCCAATTCAAACGGAGTGAATCGTGAGCAAATACAAAATCGCCGTGATCGCAGGTGACGGCATTGGCAAAGAAGTTGTTCCCGAGGGGATCCGCGTGCTCGAGGCCGCGGGTCGCAAATTCGATATCCAGTTCCAGTTTGATGAAAAACCGTGGAGCTGCGACTACTACGCCAAGCACGGCAAAATGATGCCTGACGATGGCCTTGCAGAAATTCGCCATCACGACGCGTTGTACCTTGGCGCGGTTGGCTTTCCGACAGTGCCGGACCATGTATCGCTGTGGGGTCTGCTGATCCCGATTCGTCGCGAATTCCAGCTTTACGCCAACGTTCGCCCGGTACGCCTGATGCCGGGCGTGCCTTCGCCGTTGGCGGGGCGCAAACCCGGTGACATCGATTTCTGGGTGGTGCGCGAAAACAATGAAGGCGAATATTCTTCCATCGGCGGTAGGTTATACAGTGGCACGGAACACGAAATATGCATGCAGCAGACTGTCTTCACCCGACGTGGTGTTGATCGTATTTTGCAGTTTGCGTTCGAGCTGGCCAAAACGCGCAAAAGAAAACACGTCACGTCGGCGACGAAGTCGAACGGCATCGCCATCACCATGCCTTACTGGGATGAGCGCTTTAAGGAGATGTCGGCCAGGTATCCAGAGATTAAAACCTCGCAGTACCACATCGATATTCTCACCGCACATTTTGTGCAGCATCCGGATTGGTTCGATGTGGTGGTCGGCTCGAATTTGTTCGGCGATATTCTTTCGGACCTTGGGCCCGCATGTACCGGCACAATCGGCATTGCCCCGTCGGCGAACCTGAACCCGGAGCGCGAATTTCCGTCTTGCTTCGAGCCGGTGCACGGTAGCGCACCGGATATTTACGGGAAGAACATTTCCAACCCCATCGGCCAGATATGGTCGGGCGCGATGATGCTGGAACATCTTGGGCACAAGGCGGCGGGAGATGCTATTGTCGAGGCGATAGAGAAAGTGCTTGTTGAAGGTCCGCGTACCCGCGACATGGGCGGCTCCGCGAGTACGGCAGAAGTCGGTCGCGCGATTGCAGCGGCTTTGTAACGCAGGGTCATCATGGAATTTACAAAGACAATATTTCACAGGAGATGCATCATGAAATCGTTTGCCATTCGTGCAGTGCTGATGTCTGCGGGTGTATTGGGCACTTTAGGTACATTCGGTGGCGGTGCGGCGTACGCGGCCTACCCGGATAAACCGGTAAAGTACATCATCCCGTTTGCACCAGGCGGTGAATCCGATATTGCCGGACGCTTTCAGCAGCTTGTGTTCAGGAAGAAATTCAATCAGGAATTGATCATCGAATCCAAGCCCGGTGCGGGCGGCGCGCTGGCATGGTCGCAGACAAATTCATTCGCCGGGGATGGTTACACCTGGATGAGTACAAATCTGCCGCACCTCGTGCTGCAACCGATGGAGGGGCAGGTGCAGTACAAGACCGAGGATATCCACAACGTCTGCTTCTATCACTACACGCCGGATGCCATCGTGGTGCGTTCTGAAAGTCCCTACAAGACCTATCAGGAGTTGGTGAAGGCGGCAAAGGACATGCCCGATACTGTCACGATTGCCGGATCAGGTACCAACTCCGCAAATCATGTTGCTACCGAGAGATTCAATGGCGCTGCCGGGGTCAAGACCACCTACGTGCCGTTCAAAGGCACCGGCGATCTGGTGGCTTCGCTGCTTGGTGGACACGTCAGCATGGCAATGTCGTATGTGACTCTGGCGATTGCGCAAAAGAGCAAGACACGCATGCTTGCCATCGCCACGGAGAGTCGCCATCCGCAGTTTCCGGACGTGCCCACTTTCAAAGAGCTCGGCATCGACTGGGTGGACGGTGCCTACCGCGGCATAGCACTTCCCAAGTCCGCATCCGCCGAAATGCGCAAGCAGGTTTCCGACATTTGCCTTGACATCAACAAGGATGCCGACTTCAGGAAACGTATGGCCGATGGCGGTTTCGAACTGGTCGATGTTGGCGTGGACAAGATGCCCGCGTTTATGGCCGAGCGTACCAAGGTCTATACCGAAGCGGCCAAACGAATGGGGCTGGTGAAGTAGGCAGGAGGCTTTTTGGCGCGAGTGCTAAAATCCACAAAAAAATGAAGCTAATAATCGGAGGGTAAGTGAGACTCAAAAATCCCAAAGACTTCTGGTCGGGAGTCATGTTCGCGGCGATCGGCTTCGCGTTTGCGTTTATCGTCAAGTACTTCGAGTATCCGATGGGAACCGGCAGTCGCATGGGGCCAGGGTATTTTCCTTTCGTCCTTGGTATCGTCATGGGCATCCTGGGGCTGCTGATACTTTTCCAGGCGCTTGTCTCCTCCGGCGTGCAGATCAGCAAATTCGCATGGCGGCCGCTTGTATGGGTGTTGTCAGCGTTTGTGATCTTCGGGTTGACAGCCAAACTGGTGGGACTCGTGATCGCCATCGTGCTGCTGGTGGTTATTTCTTCGTACGGCGGACATGAACACAAATGGAAAGAGGCGATGATATCGAGTGTCATCCTCGCCGTGGGTTCGATCGCTGTGTTTGTTTACGGCTTGAAACTGCCGTTTCCGATCTGGCCAAGCTTCATCACAGGTTAAGGGGCGACGATGGAACAACTCATTGCAAATCTTTCGCTCGGCTTTGGTGTCGCACTGACGCTCAATAACCTGATGTATTGCCTGATCGGTTGCCTGCTTGGCACATTGATTGGTGTGCTGCCTGGTATCGGGCCGGTCGCGACCATCGCCATGCTGCTACCGGCAACGTTCACGTTGCCGCCGGAATCTTCTCTCATCATGCTGGCTGGTATCTACTACGGCGCGCAGTATGGTGGCTCCACCACGGCGATTCTCATCAACATCCCCGGAGAATCATCCTCGGTAGTGACCGCACTCGACGGTTACCAGATGGCCCGACAGGGACGCGCCGGGCCTGCCTTGGCGACGGCAGCACTCGGCTCATTTTTTGCGGGCACGGTGGCTACCGTCTTGCTCGCGGTGGCCGCTCCCCCGCTGGCGCAGATTGCGTTCAAATTCGGTCCGGCCGAGTACTTCTCCCTGATGGTGTTGGGTTTGATCGCTGCCGTGGTGTTAGCGCACGGTTCGGTGTTGAAAGCGGTGGCGATGATTTTGCTCGGCTTGCTTCTCGGACTGGTGGGCACCGACGTCAATTCTGGCATGGCGCGATTTAGCTTCGGCGTCCCTGAATTGACCGACGGTATCGGTTTTGTAGCCGTTGCGATGGGGGTCTTCGGCCTTGCCGAAATTATGAAAAATCTTGAGCAAGGCGAAGCGGAACGCGAGGTTTTTTTGGCTAAGGTGACTCACCTTTGGCCGTCAAAGGAAGACTTTAAGAATGCATGGGGGGCAGTATTGCGCGGTACCGGCTTGGGATCGTTGCTCGGCATTTTGCCAGGTGGCGGTGCGGTGCTCGCGTCATTTGCGGCTTACACGTTGGAGAAGAAAATAGCCAAAGATGCTTCCAAATTCGGCAAGGGCGACATTCGCGGCGTTGCCGCGCCAGAGGCGGCCAACAACGCCGCCGCACAGACGTCGTTCATCCCGTTATTGACACTTGGCATCCCGCCAAACCCGGTGATGGCACTGATGGTCGGCGCGATGATCATTCAGGGGATTCAGCCCGGTCCTCAGGTGATGACAGAACGTCCACAATTGTTCTGGGGCATGATCGCCAGCATGTGGATAGGTAATTTAATGCTCGTTGTGTTGAATTTGCCGCTCATCGGCATGTGGATCAAGTTACTGACAGTTCCCTATCGTTTGCTGTATCCGGCCATCCTGGTGTTCTGCGCCATTGGCGTCTATTCGCTGTCGAACAGTCCGTTCGATGTCGTTATCACGGCGCTTTTCGGTTTCATCGGCTACCTGTTTGTGAAGCTCGATTGTGAGCCCGCGCCGCTGCTACTTGGCTTCATCCTCGGCCCGATGATGGAGGAGAACTTGCGGCGTGCCATGCTGCTTTCACGAGGGGACGCGACAACCTTTGTCACCCGTCCGTTGTCTGCAACGCTGCTGGCGGTTGCCGCATTGTTGCTCATCATCATCATGCTGCCGGCAATTCGCAAGAAGCGCGAAGAAGCGTTTGTCGAAGATTGAGGCGCAGCTTTGCACCGTCACAGGAAGCCCCGCTCAACGCGGGGTTTCCTTTTTTGACCATGTTGATTGACTTGCATCCAGTCGGATTCGTGTCACGTAAAATGCAGCCATGAGCACACTAATTCCACCGCGTAAGCCAGAGCCTCACGAATGCTGCGGCACCGGTTGCATTCCGTGTGTGATGGACATTTACGAAGAAGAACTTTACGAGTACGAGAAGGCGCTCAAACGCGTGGAAGCCGTTGGTGCAATTGAAAG
>JBKJMK010000333.1:0-6481 GCA_046596005.1 Usitatibacteraceae bacterium
TCCGCCACCATCGCGGCGCTATCGTAATTCTGGCAATGGTGGTAATGGCGGCAATGCGGGCGGCGGTGGTTATCAGTCGTTTCAGGGTGGCGATTACTAGCCGGTCGCGCCGCAATATTCTTTCCCGTTGGTCCTGATCAAGTTATTTACGCGTAAGTTGAAATGCGCAATTGGGAAGCGGGAAATTCGGCTTGCAATGGATAGACGCGTAGCCGCGATGAAGCGTAGCGCAATCGAGGTCGGTCGACATTTTGGCAACTCCCCGGAATACGCGACGCTGCTTCCTGGCTACGGGCTGTTTGCCAGAGGCTCAACGCAGACAACGGAATTTTTTGGAAGTTTTCCCCATGACCGCCCTTACCGAAAAACTCCTGCCGATATTTCTATTGGCCTTCGCCGGATATCTGTTCGGACGCAGCAAGGCCTTCAACAGCGGGGAGGTCACACGCGGGATTTCCAATGTTGCGTTTTACCTGTTCGTGCCGGCGCTGCTGTTTCGCACCACCGCGCGCATCGATCTGGATAGCCTTGAATTCGGTGCGCTGGCGGTTTTCTTCGTGCCGACGGTGTTGCTGATGCTGGCCGTCGCAGCGTTCGAACGCTGGCGGCAGGTTGCGCCTGATGTGGCAACCGTGCGTGCGCTCTCGGTCACGTTCGGCAACACCGTGCAGATCGGCATACCCGTTGCTTTTGCAGCGTTCGGCGAGGCCGGGCTGGCGATTCATGCGACGATCATCGCGGTGCACGCATTGGTGTTGCTGACGACGGCCACCGTCATGATCGAATGGGCCAGGCGTGATCAACGCAGGAATGGTGCGTTCGAATCTATCGCCGTGGTTTTGTTGCCCATGTTCAAGCAGACGCTGATTCATCCGGTCATTCTGCCGGTGGTCGCGGGCTTCGCATGGAATCTATTGCAGTTGCCGCTTGGCGGGTCTGTGGATGCGACGCTGGTCATACTGGCCCAGGCAGCGGTGCCGCTGTGCCTCGTATTGATCGGGCTTTCGATGGCGCACTACGGCGTGAAAGGTGTGGTCAAACCGGCACTCGCCCAAAGTGCGGTGAAGCTTGTCGTGCAGCCTGCACTGGTTGCCGTGATGGCGTTCTGGCTCATCCCGCTGGAGCCGACCGTCGCTGCGGTGACAGTACTTTGTGCGGCCCTGCCGATTGGGGCCAATCCACTTTTATTTGCGCAACGCTACAACGTGGCCGAGCGCGAGACCACCGCCGCGATTGTCATTTCCACGGTCGCGTATGGGGGAACGGTGGTCGCGTTGTTGGCGATCCTGACAAGTTAGCATACGTCGCGCAATGTATTTCCAGCTGTTACGCGCAACTACAACTTAGGGAGAAATATCCATGTCCAGCCGCACCCTGAACCTTAACGAGACCGTCTACCAATATATTTTGAGCCATTCTCTGCGTGAACACCCTGCGCAAATCGCGTTGCGCGAGGCGACGCTCACGCATCCGCACGCGACCATGCAAATCTCGCCGGAGCAGGGCCAGTTTATGGCGCTGCTGGTTCGGCTACTGGGCGCACGCCGCGCCATTGAGATCGGCGTGTTCACTGGTTATAGCGCGCTCACGGTGGCACTCGCCTTGCCCGAAGACGGCAAGCTGCTGGCCTGTGATATCAGCGATGAATACACGCGCATTGGCGTGCCGCACTGGCAAGCCGCAGGCGTTGCCCACAAGATCGACTTGCAACTGGCACCCGCGTTGAAGACACTCGACGCGCGCATCAACGCGGGCGAGCAGGGGCAGTACGACTTTGCCTTCATCGATGCCGACAAGAGTAGTTACGACAGCTACTATGAACGCTGCCTCACATTGCTGCGCACAGGCGGCCTGATCGCCATCGACAACACGCTGTGGAGCGGCAAAGTTGCGTTGGCCACAGAAGATGCCGACACGGCGGCACTGCAGGCACTCAATATCAAGCTGCATCGCGATGAGCGCGTTGATCTTTCAATGTTGCCGATTGGCGATGGGCTTACGCTGGCGCGGAAACGCTGAGCAACCTTGACGAATTAGTCGCTGTAAATAAAACGTAGAGCGCCATTTGGCGGGCTTCATGGCGGCATTTGTGCCTGTAAGCCGCGCCAGTGCTAGAGTTTGTCAATTGCTGAAATTCTATTGATCCGGCAACTAAATATGGTGAAGTCGTCGTTCCCGCGCGGGCTGGAATCCAGTCCATCGCATTTTCAAGCACCTGGACGGACGGGGCCAGCGCTGGCATGACGGGGTTATTAGACGTTCTAGACGTTCCCATTATTATGGCGGCAACACCAATCCTGACCGCGCCTTCACGGCCGAGATATCCGACAAGCTGATCGTCCCGGACGCATTCACATCAAACTTGAAATTGACATTGTTCGTGGTCTGGGTCGAGCGCGCCTTCACACCATTGATATCGCTGGCATTCACCGAGTGCGTATTATTCACGTCACCGACCAGGAAACCTATTGACGCCTGAATCGGCGTGACACTGCCGTTCACGTTCGTCAGTGTTACCTTGACGCGCTGGTTATCCGGTATGCCGGTTAATGTGACCACGACATCGGTGCCGGAACGCACAGAAGTTGCCGAGCCCACCGCCACACTTGCCGCATCGGTCGCTGTCACGTTTCCTTCTGCGGTGACGGGATTATTGAACGAGAACACCAGCGTGTGGCCGCTGCCGATGGCGCGTGGCTCAACATCGACCAGCCCACTGATCGGGGTGGCGCTGTTGATAACGATGTCGAAGTTAACTGCCGAGCCGTGCGCTTTTCTTGATACCACGCCATTGAGCACCAGCGGCGGTAGCGGCGTGACGCTATTCGACATGGCCGATGGCGCACTATTGCCGACGGCGTTAGTGGCGGTGACGGTAAAGGTATACGCCGTGCCGTTGGCTAAGCCCATCATGCTGATCGAAGTGCACGGGGCAACGCAGCTACCGGTGATGCCGGACGGTGCCGAGATCGCCGTGTACCCGCTGATCGTCGCGCCGCCGTTACTGGCCGGTGCGGTGAAGGTGATGATCGCACTGGCATTGCCGCGTGTGGCTGACACGCCCGTGGGCGGATCTGGCACCACTGCATTCGGTGTCAACATGACCGCGGACGACGCACTACCTGTGCCGACCGCGTTGATTGCCCTTACGTTACAGGTGTAAAGGCTGCCGTTGGTGAGGCCGGTCACCGTCAGCGGGCTGCCGGCGCCAGTCGCCGTGTTAGTCCCCGGCGTGCAGCTCGCGATATAACCGGTGATGGGCGAGCCGCCGTCCGAATCAGGCGCGGTAAATGACAAGGTGATCTGGCCGTTGCCCGCGGCACCGACGTTAATCGTCGGCACACCCGGCACGGTAGCCGGCGGTGTGGTGAACTGGAATTGCGTGTTTGGCCAGATCGGATTTTGCGGTGCCTGCGCCTCTTTGACGCGGTTGACCGTCACGGTATAGCTGGTGCTTGCCGCCAGCGTGGAGGTGGTCAACACGACTTCGCTCGGGTCGGCACCCTGCACTGCCTCACTGACGGTGACAGCGCCGGTAAATGCGTAGTTGGACGGCGCATTTACGGTCACGGTGTCGACCGCACGATTGAACTTGAGGCGCACACTGTTCCGCGTCAGACGGGTAACGCTCAACACGTCGTACGGGTAGTTTACCCACTGATCGTATAGCGCAAGGATGCGCTGGTCCGGCACGTTGCGCGCCAGCGGCGGCATCTGCTGGAAACCGACTCTGCCATCACGATCATGAATGCTGGAGTTGGGGATATCGCGCCGCACCAGGCCATCGGAGCCGCTGTTGGCAACGATGGGAATGCGGCCCGCACCGACGGGCGCGAGTATCGGCGTGTCATAGCGCATATCGAACAGCGGTCCCCTTGCCGAAAATGGGCGAGTTCCGTTCGGCCGATGGCAGTGCGAACAATTGGCGTCCTGATAGGACTTCACACGGTCCTCCATGGTTGCGCTGGTGTCGAGTACATCGACCATGCGCGTATAGGACGACGGTGGGTCTGCGATGGCCTGATCGAACATGCCGAGGTGATGAAAGGTATGCAGCTGGTTATCGGTGCGACCGGTCGAGGGATAGGTGTAGTTACCGTTTTGCTGCGCCGTTTTAACGCCCAGCACCAGGCCGGCGTCGGTGTTGTGGCAGATCAGGCATTGACTTGGGCTTGGATAGGCCCATGTCTGGGTGCGGGTGGTGTTGTTGGCCTGCGTGATGGTGATGGGATCGTTATCGCCGTTGAAGGTGGTAACGATGTCGGCGTCGCTGTTGTCAAGTCGCCATTTATAGGTGGCGCCGCGAATCCCGCCGTCGGACAGCCGTACCAGAATGCGCGTTTCCAGTCGGCGGATGGGGTTGGGGGCATTTGCGCGTTCATCTACCACCAAGTCGAAATTCTTGATGAACACGGTGCCATTGGGAAAAGTCCAGGCACCCGTGGTGGTGAAACCGATCTTCGGCGAACCTGCCGTGCCATCGTAGGGCAGGCCGATAAAGCGCGACTTGAGCGAGGCGTCGGTCCACAGCGCCGCGTTCCCCGCGTAGGGAATCAGACCCGCGTGTGGCGTGCGTGTCGACAGGTTGGAGTACGTGCCCGTTTGCGATAGCAACGACGGCATGCTACCGGACGTGGTTGTCGGTAGCGCAGCGTCAAGGTAGGCAGCGATGTTGGCGCGACTATCGAGCCCGGCGGGTGTTGCAGCGTGCGAAATGCCAGCAGCGCTTCCTGCCACTGCAACCAAGGCAGCGGACGCCAATCGCGTCACGCTTGCGAGGCGAGGCAACTTGTCAAGGAATTCCCGAATCCATAAACCCATTGATTGTCCTGCGTCCGGTTGAAGATTGCACAGCCTACCCAATCGATTTTACACAGGGTTGTGCATCACATTATATCGGGCAGGTATCCATGCTGTTTACCTTCGCAGGTATGTACGGATACTTAAATTCGTTTGAAAGTGAACGAGAACGACAGGGCGTTGGATTGGAGCGAGTCTTTGCGCCGTTGGCCGCGACGTGCAGTGCGTTGCTGCAACTTGCGTGTGCGTTAGGGTATGAACACCTTCGCTACCGGATAGAACGCAATCCAACGATTAGCCCTGCCATTTTTTCTGGCAGGGCTAAACTCTGGCATTAGCGCTTCTCTGGCGGCATTTGTGCCTGCAAGCCGCGCCAGTGCTAGTGGTCACCGGTTTTATGGTGACAACGTCAGTCCCGACCGCGTTTTCACGGCCGAGATATCCGACGAGCTGATCGTCCCGGACACATTCACATCAAACTTGAAATTGCCATTGTTCGTCGTCTGGGTCGAACGCGCCTTCACACCGCTGATATCGCTGGCCGTGACGGAGCGCGTACCGTTCACATCGCCGACCAGGAAGCCGATGGAAGCCGACGCGTTGACGGTGCCATTCACCCCGGTGAGCGTCACCTTGACGCGCGAGTTGTCTGCAATATCGGTCAGCGTCACGACGACATCGTTGGCGGCCATCGAAGATGTGACCGAACCGATTGGGTTGCCCAGCGAATTGGTCGCAGACACGCTGCCCAGACTCGTGACGGCGCCGTCGAACTGAAACACGATGCGATGGCCGGTGTCGATAATGCGCGGCTCCACGGTGATGAGCCCGGTGATCGGCTCGAGCGGATCGACGATCAGCACGTCGTGATCGCCCGCACCCCCGCCATGTGTCTTGCGCGATTGCACAACGACAAGGGCGACGGCCACAGGCGTCACATCCACCGTCGCCGACGCCGCGCCGGTGCCGGCGGAATTGGTCGCTGTGACGCTACATGTGTAGGTCACACCATTGGTCAACGTGCCGACCGTGATCGGCGAGACGGTGTTGGTGCCTGTCTTGTTACCCGGATTGCACGTAGCGGTGTACTGCGTGATCGCGGCGCCACCATTGTTCGTCGGCGGCGAGAAGGCGATGCTGGCGCTGCCCTCACCTGCAGTGGCGAGGCCGATGGTCGGTGCATCGGGCACGGTGATGCTGGCGGGCGTCACCATCACGGTACCGGAGGCGGCGCTATTGCCGGCGCTGTTGCGCGCTGTCACTGCGCAGTCGTAGGTCGTGGCGTTCACCAGGCCGATCACCAGGATGGGTGACGTCAGTCCGTTACCGCTTCCAACAACCGGGCCGGCACCGATCCGGCAACTCGCGGTGTAATCGAGAATCGCGCTGCCTCCGTTCTGCGATGGTGGCGAAAAGCCGATCTGCGCCTGGCTGTTGCCGGGGGTGGCACTGCCGATACCGGGCGCTCCAGGCACCACTGCCGTAATGATTACGGTCTGCGTGACTTGTGGCGCCGCCAGGTAGTTGGTATTTCCTGCCTGGTTGGCGGCGATGGTGCAGGTACCTGCGGTCAGCATCGTTATCACGCTGGTCACCTGACAAACCGAAGGCGTCGTCGAGGAGTACACGATAGGGTTACCGGACGCGCCGCCGCCGGCGACGGGATTGATGTTGAACGTGC
>JBKJMK010000337.1:0-6294 GCA_046596005.1 Usitatibacteraceae bacterium
CGCGCACTTTGTTGCTGGTGGATCGCCGCAAGGCCGCGCTGCTGGGTGTGGCGCAACAGCAGATTGTTGAGACACTGCGCGCCGGTCGTGCAGGTAAGTTGTGTCTTCTCCCGCCAGACCGGCGCGCAGTGTCTCAACAATCTGCTGTTGCGCAACACCCAGCAGCGCGGCCTTGCGGCGATCCACCAGCAACAAGGTGCGCGGGGCAACGGCAATGCTGCTGTCGTCGACATCGACCACGCCAGCGGTTTTTTCAAAGATGGCCCGAATCTGTTTCGCAACCGCGCGGCGGCCCTCGGCTTCCGGCCCGTACACTTCGGCCACGATCGGTGCCAGCACCGGCGGACCAGGCGGGACTTCAACTACCTTCACATTGGCACCGAAGCGCTTGCCGATTTCCTGCAGTGCCGGACGCACCCGCATGGCGATGGCGTGGCTCTGGTCGCTGCGTTCGTGTTTGTCGACCAGATTGACCTGGAGTTCACCGACTTCACCGCCTTCACGAAGATAATACTGGCGCACCAACCCGTTGAAATTGATCGGTGCCGCCGTGCCGGCATAAGCCTGGTAATTCGCCACTTCCGGTACGGTTGAGAGATTGGCGCCCAGTTCGCGCAACACCGCCGCGGTTTTTTCCAGTGGTGTGCCGGCGGGCATGTCCACCACCACCGAAAATTCGGATTTATTATCGAGCGGCAGCATCTTCAGACGCACCAGGCCGACTGCGGGCAGCAGCAGCGAGATGGCGATCAGCGCCAGTACGCCGTAGCCCAGCAGGCGACGCGCGCGCGGACCGCGCGTGTCGTCGAGCATCGGGGCAAACACGCGCTGAAACAAGGGGGTGAGTCTGCGAGTCAGTGGCGACACCGGATGGGGTGTATCGGCATCGGCATGCGGGTGCACTGTCTTCATCCACAGGCGCGCCAGCCATGGCGTGACCACGAACGCAATGATGAGCGACAGCAGCATGCCCATGCTGGCGTTGATCGGGATCGGGCTCATGTATGGGCCCATCAATCCCGAGACGAACGCCATCGGCAGCAACGCGGCGATCACCGTGAAGGTGGCGAGAATAGTGGGGCCGCCGACTTCATCGACCGCACCCGGAATGAGTTCGGCCAGCGATTTGCCCGGGTGCAATTGCTGGTGGCGATGAATGTTCTCGACCACGACAATGGCGTCATCGACCAGGATGCCGATGGAGAAGATCAGCGCAAACAGCGACACGCGATTGAGCGTAAAGCCCCAAGCCCACGACGCGAACAGCGTGGCCGCGAGCGTCAGGATTACCGCCGTACCGACGATTGCGGCCTCGCGGCGACCGAGGGCGATGAACACCAGCGCGACCACCGAAGCGGTCGCGAACAGAAGTTTTTGGATCAGCTTCTGCGCCTTGTCGTTGGCGGTGGCGCCGTAGTTTCGTGTTTCCGCGACCTCCACTTCGGCCGGGATAACCGTGTTCTTCAGCATCGCCACGCGGCGCATCACGGCGTCGGCCACATCAATCGCGTTCTCGCCAGGTTTCTTGGTGACGGCAATGGTGACGGCGGGATATTCGGCACCGTCCTTGCCAGCCGTGCCGTGCCACACATAGCGGCTCGGCGGCGGCGCGCCATCGCGCACGGCGGCGACATCGCGCAGGAACACCGGTTTACCTCCCCGCACGCCCACCACCAGATCGGCCAGGTCTTGCGCGCTTTCGAAGTACGAGCCGGATTCGATCGCCACGGCGCGATTGCCCGAGAGCAAGTCGCCCACCGGCATACCGGCATTGGCCGATTGCAACGCGCCGCGCAGGTCGGCGACAGTAACGCCGCTTCCAGCCATCCGGGCGGGATCGATCTCGATCATGATGGCGCGGCCGGGACCGCCGATGGTGCGCACTTCGCGCGTGCCGGGGACGCGCTTCAAATCCGCCTCGATGCTGTGTGCGACCCGCTCCAGATCGTATGCACCGGCGGTCTTGCTGAACAGCGTCAGCCCGACGATGGGCACATCGTCGATGCCCTTCGGTTTGACCAGCGGATCGAGCACCCCCAGTCCCTTCGGCAGCCAGTCCGCGTTCGCGCTGACGGCATCATGCAATCGCACCAGCGCCTCGGTGCGCGGCACGCCGACCTTGAATTGCACGGTGATGATGGCCATGCCCGGACGCGACACCGACATCACGTGTTCGCTGCCGGCGATTTGCGAAAGCACCTGTTCGGCCGGTGTCGCGACCATTTGTTCAACGTCACGAACCGAGGCGCCGGGAAACGGCACGAACACGTTGGCCATGGTCACATTGATTTGCGGCTCTTCTTCGCGTGGGGTGACCAGCACAGCAAACGCACCCAGCAGCAACGCGGCCAGCGCGAGCAGCGGTGTGATCTGCGCGGTCAGGAACGCTGCGGCGATGCGTCCCGACAAGCCGAGTTTCTGGGGGATCGGCATCAACGCGCCTTCGCCGCCGCTTGTGGGTCGGTGGCGACCAGTTCGCCGGCGCTCAGCCCGGCCAGCACTTCGATCGAATCCTCGGTGGCTCGGCCAAGTCGGACCTGGCGCAGTGCCGCCTTACCCTTGGCGTCGACCACATACACGCCGGTCATTTCGGCGCGACGCACGATGGCTTTGGCCGGCACGAACAGGCGGCCTGACCCACTGACGCCCTGCACCGGTAGCCAGACGCGCGCGAACATGCCGGGGGCGGCATCGCGCGTACCGGCGGGCAGATCGAGGCGCACTTGCAAACTGTGCGTATTGGGGTCCGCCGTCGGCAGCAGTGTCACCTTGGTGGGGACAATCCAGTTCTGCGCAATGCCCGGCAATTCAACCTTGACTGCCTGCGGCGACACTCCCGACAAGTTGGCGGTTTGCGGGATCGTCGCGGTCACCCGTAACGCGGCGGGATCATAAATCGTGATGATGGCGCGCCCGGGCATGGCCATATCGCCTTGCACCACAGGGACATCGGCGACGATGCCGTCGTACGGCGCGCGCAACGTGTAGAAATCCGATTGGGTGCGTGCTGCGCCGGCCTGCGCGATCTGTGCGTTGACCTGCGCCGCCGCGGCCTTGTAGATGGCCTCTGCCTGATCGAGCGCGGCCTGGCTGATGAAACCTTTCTGCAACAGCAACTTCTGCCGATTGAAATCCTTGGCCGACACATCAAGCGAAGCACGCGCGGCCTGCACCTGCGCCTGGCTGGCGGTGGCGGATTGGTCCGCGGCGCGGGCGTCGATGCGTGCCAGTAACTGCCCTGCCCTCACGGTGTCGCCGACCTTGACGCGCAATTCAATAATGCCACCGGCCACCTGCGCGGCCAGCACTGTTTGGCGAATTGCTTCCACCACGCCATCCGCGCTGGAAACTTCCGTAGCACCCGATGCTCGAACGGGCGCAGTGTCAAGCGCCGGTCCGGGTTCGGCCTGTGCGAGTCTCGCCAGCAACAACAAAGAGATCAGAAACTTGTGGGTCATGGCGATTCCTGCCGGTTTGTTCATTTTTGACAAATACATTATATGAAATGATATTATATGGACATTAATTATACTTTTCAATATATTGTTAAATTGTTTTTTTATAACGGAGTTAACGCCATGAATACCACCGCCGGAATCGACCTGGAAGCGATGCGCGCCTCGGCCTCTCACGCCTGCGCGATGCTAAAGACGTTGTCGAACCCGGACCGCCTGTTATTGCTTTGCCAGATCTCGCAAGGCGAACGCTGCGTCAGTGAACTCGAGGAGGCGCTCGATATTCACCAGCCGACGCTGTCACAGCAGCTGGGCGTGTTGCGCGATGAAGGTCTGGTCAATACCCGCCGTGACGGCAAACGCATTTACTACTCCATGGCGAGTAAAGAGGCGCTGGCCGTGATGCAGGTAATGTATGACCAGTTTTGCCAGGTGAGGCCGAAACGGGTGCGACGCTGAACGGTTTCAGTGCCGCGCCAGGCCGCAATCAATTTGCTACACGACATTGAAATTCAGCATCATGCCGTTGTCCTCGTGCTCCAGATTGTGGCAGTGGAGCACGTAGTTGCCGGCAATGAGGAACCGCAGCGCGATCTCGACCGATTCAGATGGACGTACCAGTACCGTATCCTTCCAGCCGAGATCGGTCGCCAGGCGCCGGGCTTCAATGCCATCGCGCGACACCACCTGAAACTGTGTGCCGTGCACGTGCATCGGATGCGGTTCCATGCTGCGGTTGATAAACTGCCATCGCTCCAGTTCCCCCCGGCGCGCCACGAAATCGATGCGCGCAACGTCGTAGATGAGATTGTTGATTCCATGGGCACCGTTCATGCCATTCATTGTCGTCAGCGCGAAAACCCGATTAACCACCGCCGTCGCTGATTCGTAACGAGTGATGGGCGCAAATGAACCCGGAACGCTCCCAGCGATCATTGCCGTTGCACCCGACACGACAATGGTCAGTAAATCGAAGGCCGCCCCTTGCGGTAGCGCGAATCCCATCATGCCTGCCCCCATCGAGCTGAACGAGGCACTGACGAATCTGATGGTTTGCCCGGCATCGCCGCGAAGATCAAGCAAGACATCGGCTCGCTCTCCGGGCGCGAGCAGCAGGTTGTTGACCGGCACCGGCGCTGCGAGCAGGCCGCCGTCGGTACCGATCAACCAAAAACTGCGGCCATTGGCAAGCGCCGGGTTCAGGATGCGTGCGTTGGAGGCGTTCAGCAAACGCAATCGAATGATCGCCGGTTCGACACTCGTCGTGACCGGGCCGGCCATCCCGTTTACCGTGATCACATTTCCCAGCCAACCGGTCATGATGTCGTTGATGCCTGGCTGATAGGTCAATGCCCCGTTGTTCACGCGCTTGTCCGCCAGGACCAGCGGAATGTCGCGGACTCCCGTAGGCAATCCGCGCACTGCATCATTGCCGTCGTCGACGATCAACATTCCCGCTAATCCTGAATACGCCTGGCGCGCCGTTGCCCGATCTGGATGCGGGTGGTACCAGTAAGTGCCGGGGCGCTCGTTGACGGCAAAGAAATAGCGTTTACTTGTCGCCGGCGCGACCAGTTCAGTAGGATGGCCGTCCATGCCGGGTGCTGCGGCCAAGCCATGCCAATGGATATTGGTCGATTCGGCCAGCTGGTTTTGCAGCGTGATGTCCAGCGCACTGCCCATTGGAATTCGAATCAACGGCGAGGGCCACTGCCCGTTGAACAGCAGGGCACCCGATTGCGCGCCGGCACCCAAGTCATAGGCACCGGCAGCGGCGCTAAGCGTGTTACCGGAAAAGTTGGCAGGCAAACGCAAAGCCCCACCACTGACAACGCCGGCTGGCGGCGAGCCACTGCCACCGCCCATATTGGTACCTGAAGTCATGTTGTTGCCATTGCCGCCACCGCCGCAACCCGCCAAGCCGAGCAGACTGATCGCAGCCACACCAGACAAGAAATCCCTGCGTTGGATAATTTCTGGGTCGTTCATGGATACCTCCTGTGAACAAAACATCCGAATGCGGCGTCCGCGCCCAAGGCGGGGCATTGGGCGACACATGCTTTGCAGCGTTCATGCTTGTGAAGGAGATTAGTCGAACAATCTCAGGCCGTGTTGATGGGGATCAAAGATCGCGCGTTTGTGCTGTCGACACTTTTGTCGGATCACGGCATTTGTATCACGCAGAGGAGTAAAACAATAGCGATCGAAACCAGAAACTCATAGCGCTGGCGCGGAGTTCTGGCCATTAACGTCTGGATAGGTGCGTCAAGTGGCGATCTACGTTGGCCTGTGCGTGCCGCCACCCACAGCAACCAAACCGATCGTCCGCCACCTCCCCCGCATCGTCACGCCCGCCTTCGTACGTAAGCCGTGTGGAAATCCGGGTAACAATTTTCTTTTTGATTATTCGGAAGTCTATGTTGGGGAGCGCACAGAACAATCTGGTGATTCTGCGTAACTTAAAAATAAATCAGGATCAATGGCGCCAAAAAATATGTCCTGTGGTTCGCACCTGCTTCAGACGTCAATCAAATCACCTGGGCATCGAACCAGGCGCATTTTATGTGGAGGTAGAGAAGTCAGGCGGATGAGCAAAACTCGCCTGCACGTCGCCAAACCATTTTCAAACGAAGCAATATTGCCTTCGTTTGATCCACCTCAAGAGCCATTTCCGCGTGCACGCTATCCTGCTTGCAGTTGTTTCGCCACTCATAAGGAATCGATTCATGTACGGATTCAGCACGCAGTTAAAGATACCGTTCGATACCGCTGTCACGAAGGTTACCGAGGCGTTGAAAAAAGAAGGTTTCGGCATACTCACCGATATCGACGTCAAGGC
>JBKJMK010000385.1:0-11705 GCA_046596005.1 Usitatibacteraceae bacterium
GTGGTGCAATTGCTGTTGGGGCACGCCGATATTACGACTACGCAGATTTATACGCATGTGGCGCGGGAACGCTTGAAACAGATTCATGCGCAGCATCATCCACGAGGATGAGGAATGGCGCTAACCGCCGGATCGTTCAACGTAGAATGCCTATTGATGGGCTTTTACGGGCATTATTGTGCTGGGAGCCGCGCCAGTGTTAGTGTTTCACGATGGCCAAACACTCTGAAACCCCCGCAACGTCGATGCTCAAACAGCACGGCGTCACCTACACCGAACATATTTACGAATATGTTGAACACGGCGGCACCAGCGTATCTTCGAGCTCGCTAGGCTTCGATGAGCACCACGTCGTCAAGACGCTGATCTTTGAAGACGACAAGCGCCAGCCGCTTTGTGTGCTCATGCATGGTGACCGCAAGGTCAGCACCAAGGAATTGGCGCGGCAGATCGGTGCCAAGCGTGTGGCGCCCTGCAAACCGGAGGATGCAACACGCCATTCCGGTTATCAGGTCGGCGGCTGTTCGCCGTTCGGCTTGCGGAAACCAATGCCCGTTTTCATTGAGGAATCAATCCTCGCGCTGGATAGAATTCTTATTAACGGCGGCAAACGCGGGTTCCTCGTTGGGTTGCCGCCAAAGGAGGTAGTACGGGTGGTGAATCCGAAACTGGTGAATGTGGCGCTGGTGGAATAGCGGCACCAGTAAAAACTGGTTAGCGCCCCAATATCCGCAGTAGCAGCGTGAAGGCAACGCTAATCAGCACAGTGCTGGTGATCGGCAGAAAATATTCGCGGCCATTGCGTTTGAAACGAATATCGCCCGGCAGTTTCCATAGTCCAAGCCTGGCCAAATGCGGCGCGAACAAGCCCAGCAGAATCACCACGACCACCAGCACCAGAATCCACTTGATCATTAATTACACGTTTGACCGCTATGCGGACGTGTTGTCGCCAGTAGCAGGCGCGGTTCGCGCACTCGCATCCTCGCGCCGCCGCGCAATCGTCACACCGACCATCTTCACGCCGCGCATGTGATTGATCTTGGCGACGCTGATTTTTACCCACTGTGCCTTGAAGTCGTGCAGCACAACCTGCGCGACATGTTCGGCAAGCGCCTCCAGCAATTTGAAATGCTGATCCTTTAAATCGCTGCGAATGCGCTCCACCACTTTGCCGTAGTCGACGGTGTCGCGAATGTTGTCGCTTTCACCTGCAACGTGAGTATCAAGCCCGATTTCCAGATTGAAATCGAGCGTCTGCCGGGAGAGTTTTTCCCATTCATAAATGCCGATCCACGCGTCGGCGCGCAGCTCGCGGATGAAGATGGTGTCCATGCAAAGTATTGTAGAGTATCGGCATGACAAACTCCGTGATCGCCATCATTCTCGCGTACCTGATCGGCTCGCTTTCGTTTGCCGTGATCGTGAGCTGGACGATGAATCTCCCCGACCCGCACACCTACGGCTCCGGCAATCCTGGGGCAACCAACGTACTACGGACGGGGAAAAAATTTGCCGCGATCCTCACCCTGTTGGGCGACGCGGGCAAAGGCTGGTTTGCGGTGTGGCTGGCGCAAAAATATGCGGCCGATTTCGGACTCTCGCCCAATACTGTCGCCGGCGTAGCCATTGCGGTTTTCCTTGGCCATCTGTTTCCCGTGTATTTCAGGTTTCTCGGTGGCAAGGGTGTGGCGACTGCGCTTGGCATTTTGATCGCCATCAACGGTTGGCTCGGTCTCGCGACGTTTTCGACGTGGTTGATCGTTGCGTTTTTCTTTCGCTACTCCTCGCTTGCCGCGATTGTCGCGTCGGTATTCTCGCCACTGTATTGCTTCTACCTGTTTGGGCTTTCTGCGGCGTTGCCTGCGGTGATCCTGATGTCAGCGCTACTGGTGTGGCGGCATCGGGAAAATATAAGAAAACTCATGGCCGGTACGGAATCGCGACTGGGGGAGAAGAAACCAGCGACCGATAATGTTGGTGAAAAGGCGGACCCAGCCGAGTTTAGTTGAGCACAGATGCCCCAGTTCAAAGCATTGGCCCGTTACCTGCTCGGCGCACTCTTCATCGCTGCAGGCATCAATCACTTCGTCAACACGGCGACGTACGTCAGCATCATGCCGCCTTACCTCCCATGGCATCTCGAACTGGTCTACATCAGTGGCGTGGCCGAGATAATGCTTGGGTTCCTGCTGCTGATCCAACGCTTTGCAGTGTGGGCCGGATGGGGAATCATGGCCTTGTGTGTGGCGGTATTTCCGGCGAACCTGCACATGGCGATGCATGCGGAACTCTACCCTGCGCTGCCTGCACTGGCGCTGTGGTTGCGGCTGCCTGCCCAAGGACTATTGATCGCGTGGGCCTGGTGGATCGCACACGAGTAGGTGGTTGACAACAAACATGCGCAGCGTCAAGACAACCTCGCTCACCCTTGAGCCACAGACGATCGCGCATAGCGAACAGATGTTTGTCGTTCTCAGTGACCCCGCCATTTACGCGTTCGAGAACGAACCGCCGCCGTCTCTTGAATGGTTGCGCGCCCGCTTCGCCAAACTCGAATCCAGGCAGTCCCCCGATGGGCAGGCACAATGGCTCAACTGGGTCGTACGCTTGCCGACGTCCGAGCTCATCGGCTTTGTTCAGGCCACTGTGCACCTGAATGGTTTTGCCGACATCGCCTACGTGTTCGCCAGCGCACATTGGGGTCGCGGCCTCGCGCGTGAGGCTGTTGAAGCGATGATCGCCGAACTGATTGCACACTATCCCGTGCGCGCCTTGTCTGCTGTACTCAAGCGCGAGAACACCCGTTCGCTTAAATTGCTCGAGCGGTTGGGTTTCTCGCTCGCATCAGCCGCTGAGCACGTCGAACATCAAGTGGCGATTGATGAGTTACTGATGCACCTGCGTCTACACTCAGTGTTGTAGCGCCTTCCAGCAGTTGATGTAATTCCAGTTTTTCACCTTGCCCTCTGCCATCCACTCCACCGCTTGCGCGAGACGCTTGTCACGCGTTGCTGCGGTTTTGGCTTCGGTGATCCATTCCAGGTATTCCTTTTCCTCGATGAAGTGAAGGCCTCGAAAGGTGCGACACCAAAATCCTCGATCCCCCGCCTCACATTTGTTGGGATGGTTACTGTCTCTGCCCATAGATGGACGTTCGCTATACTTTGACAATCGCCACCTGAGCGAATTCGGCAATAAACGAACGGCGCCGGTGTTTGCAGAGGTGTTCCGTACCCGGTGGGGACGTGGCGCAATGGCGAGCACCCCACTTAATCCGCGCCGACCTTTCCACCAAAGCTCAATGCCAACATTTTTTGCCACCCCGGCTGCCTTCCGAGAACAAATTTACCGCGCATCTGTGGCACCGCGTCCGAGACACGTCATCGGGTTATGGTAAAAATTCAAATAAACCACAACAGCCTCATCAGCTTTATGATCGGCTTCTTACGCAAGGAAATTTTGTGACCGTACTCGTTCCGATGTCTGCTGACACATTCGCCCATTATCTCGACGACGCCGTTGCAGGCTATGCCAAAGACAATGTTGCGGCCGGGCGCTGGCCTGAAGAGGGCGCATTGTTGCGAGCCCAAGCTGACTTTAAAAACTCGCTACCGCAGGGATTGGAAACGCCAGACAATTACCTGTTCGAGATAAAAACTGCTGCGGCCGGCGCAACGGTTGGCTATATTTGGTTCGCCGCTGTGGAGAAGAACGGACTTTTTTCCGCCTTTGTGTACGATGTGGAAGTGAAACAGGAATTCCAGCGTCAAGGCCATGCGAAGGCTGCGTTTGAAGCGTTGGAGCCATTTGTGCGTAAGCTCGGACTCTCGCGCATTGGTTTGCATGTTTTCGCGCAGAACCCCGGCGCGCAGGCTTTGTATAGAAAACTCGGCTACGGTGTGACGGGCGTGAATATGCAGAAGTACCTTGATCCATGAGTGGCTAGGCGCGCCGAACTATTCTGCCTCTGATTTCAAATTGATCATCCACCTTTCACCGCAAATATGACCGCCGCCCACATCCATCAAATTTACTATTCGACGGCTACCCGCGAACAATTGGACCCCGGTTTTATCCCACTCGATAATCTTGCCAATACGCGGCCAGACTGGCGCGAGTATTGGCCAATTCGCCGCTATCTTTTGGAAAACCCCCCGGAAGGTGACCAATTTATCGGCTTTTTTTCGCCGAAATTTGCTGAAAAGACCGGGCTCAACGCTGCCGCGGTACAAGAGTTCATTGCACGCCAACCTGACGACACAGATGTCATCTTGCTTTCGCCATTTTTCGATCAGATTGCCGGGTATTGGAATATCTTTGAACATGGCATGAATCACCATCCTGGCATTTTTGATACTTTTAAACTGGCTGCCAGCGAATTGCTGCCGGGCGTGGTGCTGGAAGCGATTACAACCGATTCGCGCAATACTGTTTTTTCCAACTTCTTTGTCGCGAAACCCGCTTTCTGGCAAGGGTGGCTCGCGAAAAACGAAATCCTTTTTGCCATTGCCGAAAAAGATAACAGCAACCTCGCCGCAAGACTCAATGCGCCAATGCGTTACGGCAAAGGTGAAGTGCAGGCGAAAGTTTTCATGATGGAGCGAATGGCGACCTTCATGCTCGCAACCGAGCCAACATGGCGCGTGCAAGTACGTGACCCGTTGTTGGTCCCATTCGATCCCTTGTACCGGCAATTCCGTCTTGAGCTTATCTGCATGGATGCGCTCAAAATCGCCTCCACCATCCGGCATGCAAGCGAATATCGCGAGGCGTATCGGCACCTTCGCACCCAAATCGTGCAGCAGTCCAAGGCTAATCACGAGGCAAACAAGAAACGTTGATTGGGGGCAGGCAATAACGCGTTGGGCCGGGGAAACTTTTTCCCACGCCTGGTTACTAATCCCTTCAGTCCCACCCACCATCCAGAAACCAAGGAGACCATCGTGAAACAATCCGTGCTCGCATCGCTGATCGCTGCCGCCCTTTCCTTCATCGCGGTAACCGAAGCCACCGCTACTGCCGCTGTCGGCCAGCCAGCGCCCGCTTTTGCGCTCAAGGACACCAACGGCAAAGCGGTCAGCCTCGCCGATTACAAAGGCAAGACCGTGGTGCTGGAATGGCACAACCCCGAATGTCCGTTCGTGAAGAAACACTATGACTCAGCCAATATGCAAAACCTGCAATCGAAATACACCAGGGACGGCATCGTCTGGCTGGCGGTCAGTTCCACCGAGCCATCGCATCAGGATTACAAAAAACCCGCTGCCCTGAACGCGATATTGAAATCCAGCAATGCGTCGCCGACGGCTTATCTGATGGATGAAAGCGGTGCCACCGGCAAAGCCTACGGTGCCAAGACCACCCCGCACATGTACATCATCAACCCACAGGGGACGCTGGTGTATGCGGGTGGTATCGATGACAAGCGCTCGGCGAATATCGCGGATATAAAGATGGCCAAAAATTATGTGGTGGCGGCGCTTGATGAATTGAAGGCAGGAAAAAGCGTTTCTGTTGCCACCTCGTCCCCGTACGGTTGCAGCGTGAAATACAAATCGTAGGCTCGAAATACGCGTCGCGAGGTGAAAGCTTGAAGGAAAAAATTGTGATTCGCGTCGCCGCGCAAGATGACCTCGCCGCATGGCAGGAACTCTGGGACGCCTACAACACCTTTTATGGTCGCGTTGGCGATACCGCGCTGCCGTCGCAGGTCACCGAGACAACCTGGGCACGCTTCTTCGACGCCGATGAGCCGATGCATGCGTTGGTCGCGGAACAATCTGGCCGATTGCTCGGCCTGGCGCATTTTCTGTTTCATCGCAGCACGTCAGCACTTGGCCCCACCTGTTACCTGCAGGATCTTTTTACAGTCGAAGAAGCCCGTGGCAAAGGCGTTGGCCGCGCACTCGTCATGGCGGTCTGCGAACACGCAAAGAGCGCCGGTGCGGCGCGCGTCTATTGGCAAACGCATGAAACGAACATTGTCGCCATGCGGCTCTACGACCAGATCGCCGAGAAGTCCGGCTTCATTGTTTATCGCAAAGTCTGCTGATCAAATTACCGCACGGCCGCCCCAGTGCAGGGCCAATCTGAATGCTTGCCACTGATGGTTTGTCCAGAACGTCTTGCCGCTAACCAAATTTCTCTGCCAAAACGATCACAGTGGACGAAATATGAAACCTGCTATTGCGCCCATGTAGCGGCGCACCACATCAAATACATGGGAAGTCATTTTCGACAAAGGCAGCGAGGTTTGTAACTGCAAGCCGTAAAAGTCGTGCAAGCTGCAACAACTCAGCGACGTTTCTTCTCTTAGAAAGGGTGACTCCCGTCCCATCCATCGAAGAGACCAGCCAAGGGCAGAATCCTACGTTCGCGGACCAAACCGATACGCATCCATCGCCAGCGCATTTCCTTCAAACCCCGCGAACAAGCGCTCGGATTCCGCATCCTCACCGGCTGCGCCGAGTGCCACAAACAGCGGCATGAAATGCTCTTCGGTCGGGTGCGCACGCGCTGCGTCAGGTGCTTCCTGACGATAGCGAGTCAACGCATCAACATCGTGCGCAGCGAGGCGATCAAACACCCAGCCTTGAAATTTTTGCGCGTACGGGGCATGTGCAGTTTGCCCACGTGACTGCATCCAGTCGCGCAGGTTGTGCGTGAGATGTCCGGAGCCAACGATCAGCACGCCGTCTTTGGTCAGTGGCGCAAGTGCTCGCCCGACATCGTAGTGATGGCGCGGATTCAGCGCGGTCTGCACGGATAGCTGCACGACAGGTATGTCCGCGTCTGGAACCATTTTCAGCAGCGGCACCCAGGTGCCGTGATCAAAACCCCGACAGCCGTCGATGCCGGCCGTCAGCCCTGCGCTCTTCAACAGCGCCTGCGCTTTTGCGGCGATATCTGGTGCGCCCGGTGCTGAATAGTTGATCTTGTAGAGCGCTTCGGGAAAGCCGCCGAAGTCGTAAATCATCGAAGGCTTCACGTTGCCGGAGAGCATAGGCACATTTGTTTCCCAATGCGCGGTGACCATCAGCACCGCCTTAGGTTTTGGCATGTGCTGCGTCAATGCAGCCCACACGTCGCCCGCCGCGCCCGCGTTGATGGCGTGCATCGGTGAGCCGTGAGAAATGAAGAATGTGGGCAGTTTTTGCATGATGGTTTTTCGACGTGGCTAGTGTTGGACACAAGGCAACTATTGAAGAGATGTTCAGACTGCGTCGTCCCCGCGAGCAACCACAGGGATCGCGCAGGCCGGGGACGACGACGAGATTATTTAATCAATCCCTCAGCCTTCAACGCTTCCTGGACCTTCGGCCGTGCAGCGACACGCGCCTGAAACGCCGCCAGAACAGGCCACTTGCTGATATCGATCCCGACCCACTGACCCCAGTTGAGCACAGTGAACAAATAACCATCAGCGACGGTGAAGGTTTCACCCATCAGATAGCTCTTGCCCTGGAGCTGTATGGTGAGCCAGTCAAAACGCTTGGCCAGTTTGGCCTTAAAGACTTCCTTCACGTCCGCCGCTAACGTTGCATCAAAAAGCGGGCTAAAGCCCTTGTGAATTTCGGACGTGATGAAGTTGAGCATTTCCTGCAGGCGATAGCGTGCCATCGTGCCCGCTGCTGGCGCCAGGCCAGATGCCGGATTTTGATCCGCGATGTATTGGACGATTGCGGGACCTTCAGACAGGTATTCGCCGTTGTCCAGTTGCAACAGCGGCACGTAGCCTTTGCTGTTGATCGCCCAGAAATCGCCGCCGCCGTCGAGCAGCTTGGTTTTGGTATCGACCTTCTGCGTGGTGAATGGCAGACCCGCTTCCAGCAGGGCGATACGTGGAGAAAGTGAACAGGCACCGGGGGAGAAAAATAGTTTCATGTGATTTCCTTTGTGTGTAAACAGCAACCGAATGGCCGTTGATAAAACCGACTATGCGCGTTGCTTTAATCGGGATAAAGAGCTTTAATTGCAATTAATTATCCCAATTATCGAAACAATAAATATGGCACTTGACCGACTCCTGGCAATGACAGTGTTTGTGAAGGTGGTGGAACAGGGCAGCTTTGCCCGCGCGGCCGAGCGGATGAATATGTCCACATCGGCCGTATCGCGACATGTCGCCGAGCTCGAGGCGCACTTGACCACCCGGCTTCTGAACCGCACGACGCGACGCATTTCGCTAACGGAAAGCGGGCAAGCCTACTTCGAGCGGGCGCTACACCTTCTGGCCGATCTTGAGGAAGCTGAAGCCGTGGTTTCAAGCAGCACTGTCACCCCGCGCGGCACCATTCAGCTGACCTGTTCCACCAGCTTTGGCGTGCCGCATCTGGCGCCGGCCATCGGTGCGTTCCAGGCACTCTACCCGGAGGTGCGCTTCGATATTTCGGCCTCAAACCGTTTCGTCGATCTCGTCGAAGAAGGGCTCGATCTGGCCATCCGCATCGGCGATCTTGGCAATCCGAATCTGATCGCACGCAAGATCGGCACCATGCGGCTTGTTGCTTGCGCGTCGCCCAGCTATCTCAAACGCAACGCAACGCCGAAACATCCTGACGATCTCACCGCGCACAACTGCTTCACCTACGAATATGCGCCGGTAAAAAATCTGTGGCGCTTTTTGGATCGAAAACAAAATGAGATCAGCGTAAAAATCGGTGGCAGCGTGCACGCCAACAACGGCGAAATGCTGGCTGCGATTGCCGCTGCCGGCGCCGGTATCGCGCTGGAACCGGACTTTATCGTTAAGCCGATGCTGGCATCAGGCGAACTGGTGGAAATACTCAAGAATTTCCGGCCCGCGCCATACAATATCTACGCCGTCTACCCAAGCCGCCGACACCTTTCCGCCAAGGTGCGAACGTTTGTTGATTTTCTGGTCGCGCGCTTTTCGACGACGCACGCGTTGCTCTAGTGCTGGTTGCGTTCGACCAATGCTTCGCGCGGTGCGCCGACGATGTACAACGCGTCTTCGAGCGAGGAACGCAGATTGTCTTCGCCGAGCCGCTTGACGAAGCCGCTGCGCTTCATCAGCATCAACGGTTGCTCGTTGGCACCGGCAATCATCATCAGTCCGCCGCGTCGGGTGATCAGCCGCTGAAGGCTTTCAAGCGCGTCCAGCCCGGAATTGTCCATGTTGATGGTTTGATGCATTTCCAGAATCAGCACATCAGGCAGCTTGCCATTCGGGTCAAGCAGGTTTTCGAGTTTCGTTACCGAGCCAAAGAAAAGTGAGCCGAAGATGCGAACGGCACCAACGACTCGGCCGTCCGGCAGGCGCGATTGAGCGAGCGGCAAATCAATGGAGTCGACGCGTGTGAGAGAGGACATGCGATAAATGAAAAACAGGCTTGCAAGGATCAAGCCCACTTCCACCGCGACCACCAGGTCGAAAATCACGGTGAGGAAAAATGTGGTCAACATCGTGATGCGATAGAACATCGAGTATTGCCGTAGCTTCGCAAACTCGCTCCACTCCGCCATGCTGTAAGCAACCCATAGCAATATTGCCGCCAGCGCCGCCAGTGGTATCAGCCCGGCCAGTGGTGCTGCCACGACGATGATGAGCAGCAGCGTGACGGCATGCACGATCCCGGCGACCGGTGAACGTGCGCCCGAGCGTACATTCGTCATCGTGCGGGCAATGGTGCCGCTCGCGGCGATGCCCCCAAAAAACGGCGTTAAGAAATTGGCGACACCTTGCGCCATCAGCTCCTGATTGGCATCGTGCCGATCATTTATCAATGCGTCGGCCACCCGCGCGCACAACAACGATTCGATCGCGCAGAGGAGCGCGATCGCGATGGTCGGTGCCACCAGATTACGTGCCGTCTCCCAGTCGAACGCCGGGAAGTGCGGAAAGGGCAACCCTCGAGGCAGTTCGCCAAACTTGCTGCCGATAGTCTCGACCGGCACGTTTAACCCCCACACGACGAGTGATGACAATACCAGCACAACAATGGTCGACGGCAGCTTGGCGGTGATGACCCGCCAGCGTACCGACTGCGCCGTCAACATGGCCTGTGGTGATTTTGGCGTGGGCCAAAACACGATGGTTGCCAATGACACAAGCCCCACGGCCAGCGCTTGCCAGTTAAAGGTGTGTATTCGCTCGATAATCATCGCAATCTGCGAAAAGAAATTCGACTGAGGCTTCGGAATGTCGAGACCCAGCAAATCCTTGACTTGCGAAATGCCGATGATGATGGCGATACCCGCCGTGAAGCCGATGACGATAGAGATGGGAATGAGGCGCACCAGATTTCCCATGCGAAATGCCCCCATGGCAAAAAGCAGCACACCGGCCATCATCGTGGCAATCAGCAAATTCGCCACGCCGTATTTTTCGGCGATGCTGTATAGCAACGCGACAAACGCGCCAGCCGGCCCACCAATCTGAACGCGCGACCCTCCCAGCACGGAGATAAGAAATCCGGCAATGATCGCAGTAATGATGCCCTGCTCTGGCCGCACACCGCTGGCGATGCCGAACGCCATGGCCAGCGGCAACGCCACCATCGCGACCGTAACGCCCGCGCCCACGTCATTGACGAGGTCGTCACGGCGATAGGTTTTCATGTGCGCGAGGAGGCGCGGTTTGAATCGAAACGCCTTTAGCGCTTTGAGGAGAGTGGCAATAGCCGAATTCAAGGATGTGGCGCTTAGAAAAATAATGGAAGTGTCAGCCAACGATTGAGCGACACCTCACCAACAAGTATAGCGCTCGATCAGGCGTGGCAGTATCAAGGCTGCGAATACACCCAGCTGATCAACGCATCCTGCGCTGCTTGCGTCAGCGCCGCATTCGGGTGATTGGCGATCATGACAACAATCCAGCGGCGACCACGCTGATCAAGCACATAGCCTGCAATTGCGCGCGCATCGTTCAACGTGCCCGTCTTCACATGCGCTTGACCGGCGATGCTTTCACCCCTGGCGCGACCGCGCATGGTGCCATCGAGCCCCAGCAGCGACATTGACGACATGAACTCGGGCATGACGCTGGACCGGAATGCCGCATCAAGCAGTTGCGCGAGCGTGCCAGCGCTGATACGTTCATTGCGCGAAAGTCCGGAGCCATTTTCAATTACCAGTTCGGGTGCGGCGATGTTCTTTTTGGCAAGCCACTCCTTGATGATCTGCGCCGAACGGGTCGCGTTACCGGGCTCCTTCAGGTTGCCGACCCAGGCTTCGGCCGACAGGGTAAGGAACAACTGCCGCGCCATGACGTTGTTTGAAAATTTATTGATATCGCGAACCATGTCAGTCAGCGGAACGGATTCAGTACTCGCGATCAGCTTTGCTTTTGCCGGCGTCGGCATCAGTTTTACTGCACCCTCCCATTTGCCGCCGCTGCTGCGCCAGACATTGGCGAACACGCCGCCGACAAACCTGGCGTGATCGAGCAGCGACATATTCCAAACTCGCTCACCGCAACTCTTGGGAAAATTACCTGTGAACGTGGCTCTAAGTCGCGTTGGATTAATTTCCTGTAAGTCGAGAACAATGCGTTCACGCCAGTCTCCACAAGGCGCGTCAATCAACTTCAGCCGGTTGATAATCTCAAGCTGCGCAGGTTTTACATCAGGTGAAATCGCCACCCATTTGTTGTTCAGCGATGGCGCGAAAAAGAACCGCACGGTCTTGAATCCAAGCAACAGCGGGTCGGGCCCGACGTTATATGCGCGTAACCCTTCGCC